>JAFAUQ010000196.1 GCA_019243195.1 Hyphomicrobiales bacterium | reverse complement strand
ATCATGCGCGCTGCCTTGGACGCGATCATTGTCTGAAACTGGAGCAGATTGATGAGCCGGCTTTCGACGAGCTGTGCCATCGGCAGGGGCGCGATCACCTGAAGGACCGGTTCGTTGGCAAAGAGCACCGTGCCCTCCGGCATGGCGTTGACGGCACCGGTAAAACGGAAGTCACGCAAATAATCGATCACCTGCCGGCCGAACCGGCCGGTGCCGGCGAGCCAGGCGAGATCGTCTTCGGAAAAGCGCAGGTTTTCGAGATAATCGAACGCCGGCTCCTGCCCGGCGGCAATCAGGAAGTTCCGGCACTCCGGCACGTCGCGCACGAAAAACTCGAACACCGCCGTGCCGGTGACCCCATGTTCCAGATAGGCCTGGAGCATGTTGAGCTGGTAGAGATCGGTCAGCAGGCCGCAATTTCCGGAATCCATCGTCACAGCTCCCGCCAGCTCAAGTGGCTTACCATCTACGTGGGCGTTGCCTCAATCGAAAGACCGCCAGCATGCTGGAATTTGCCGCCACCGTCTTCGTCACCTTCCTCGTCATCATCGATCCGGTGGGGACGCTGCCGCTGTTCGTGGCGCTCACCTATCGCGAACCCAAGGAGCAACGCCGGCTCACCGCGATCCGTTCGATCGTCGTCGCCGCGGTGACGCTCGCGGTGTTTGCCGTGGCGGGCCAGCTGCTGCTGCGCGTCCTCGGCATCACCTTGCCGGCGTTCCGCATCGCCGGCGGCATCCTCCTGCTGCTGCTCTCGATCGACATGGTGTTCGCGCGCAAGAGCGGCATCCGCTGGACCACCGCCGCGGAGACCGAGGAGGCGGAAGAGAGCATCGACGTGGCGGTGTTCCCGCTCGCGATCCCGCTCATCGCCGGGCCGGGCGCGCTCACCTCGGTGATCCTGCTGATGGGACGCGCGCACGGCGACCTCATGTTGCAGGCGATCGTGATCGGGCTGATGCTGCTGATTCTCGGCCTCTGCCTGCTCGCGTTCCTGTTCGCGGTGCCGCTGATGGATCGCCTCGGCGTCACCGGCATCAACGTGGTCGACCGCGTGTTCGGGGTGGTGCTTGCCGCGCTCGCCGTGCAGAACGTGCTCGACGGCGCCATCGAGGTGCTCGCGGGGCTGCCGGCCCGAGGCTCTGGGTAGAGCATGATCCCGAAAAGTGGGAATCGGTTTTCGGAAAAGATCATGCTCCAAGAAAAGGCCTTGCGTGCGCAGCGACAAACTCGATCACCGTCCGCCGCTGCAATCCGCATCGGCACTTCCGGCTGGCACTACGGGTCGTGGCGCGGCGTGTTCTTTCCAAACGAGGTGCGGGTCAAGGATCACCTGAGCTATTATGCCGAGCACTTTCCGAGCTGCGAACTCAACGGCGTGTTCTATCGCACGCCCACGCTCGAGGCGGTGCGCGGGTGGCGCGAGCAAACACCGGATGATTTCGTGTTTGCCTGGAAGGCCTCGAAATTCATTACGCATTGGAAGCGTCTCGGCCCAACCTGCCCCAACAGCATCGCCCTGATGGAGACGCGTCTGCGCGCGCTCGGCCACAAGGCCGGGCCGGTGCTCTTTCAGCTGCCGCCGCAGATGACGGCGAATCGGGAGCGGCTTGTTTCGTTTCTTAAAATGCTGAAGAAAAAACGAGAATATGCTTTCGAGTTCCGGCACCCGAGCTGGTACGAGGAACCGATCCTCGCCGTGTTGCGCGATCACGACATCGCGCTGTGCCTCTCCGATCATCACGATGCGCCGGCGCCGTGGGACGTGACGGCCCGCCATGTCTATGTGCGCGGCCACGGCCCCGGCGGACGCTACCGCGGGCGTTATCCGCTCGCGACCTTGCAAAGATGGGCGATGCGCATCGCCGATTGGGCAGGGCAGGGGCGGGCGGTCTATTGCTACTTCGACAATGATCAGAAAAGCGCCGCCCCGCTCGATGCACGGCGGCTCATCGATTTGCTCACCAAGAGGTAGTTGGCAGCCGATGACCCGGAACCTCGTGTCCGATGGGGCATTGTCACTCAGGCGGATCCGAGGAGATGCAGGATGCGAAATGTTCTCATTGCGGCAGCGGCCGGGCTGTTGTTGGCCGGCGTGTCGGTGGCCGGCGCGCAAACGCGGCTCCAGCCGTCTGGACAACAGCCCACGACGTCCAACAGCGCGGCGCCAGACTGCGGAATGGCCAATACCAAGGACAGCGGCCCGAACAACGCCCAGCCCTGCAACCCGCACAATGCGGCGCCCAATCCCAGCCGTCGGCCGAACGGCACGCGGGAGTAAGTCCGCGCAGGACCCCGGATTTCGCGCTACGGCTCATCCGGGCTACCGCCGACCTATTGAATCCCGCCGGGACGGGCGCATATCCTAGTGTCCCGATTCCGAAGTTCGCCCGAGTTTGCGGGCATACACTGAGGCGAACTTCGGAATCGAAGGACACTAGCAACTCTATGATTCTAGTGCCGCTTTGAACCCGAAGTTCGCAACTGGACTCGCGGCAACTGTGATGCGAACTTCGGGTTCGCGGTACTAGTGTGGCCGCGGGCTTTGGCCCTTCATCTCATGCGCCCCACGTCCCTGTTCCATCCGGCAGTCGCCGCCTGGTTCGACCGCAGCTTCGCGGCGCCTACCGCGGCGCAGGCGCAGGCATGGCCGGCGATCGCGGCCGGCCGTCACACTCTGATCGCGGCACCGACCGGGTCGGGCAAGACCTTGGCGGCATTCCTATCGGCCATCGATGGGCTGGTGCGCCAGGGCGTGGCCGGCGAATTGAAGGACGAGACCCAGGTCGTCTACGTCTCGCCGCTCAAGGCGCTGTCGAACGACATCAAACGAAACCTCGAAGTCCCGCTTGCCGGCATCGCCGAGATCTTGCGTGAGCAAGGCCTGCCCGAGGTCGAGATTCGCGTGTGGGTGCGCACCGGCGACACACCCTCGGGCGAGCGCGAGCGCATGCGCCGGCGCCCGCCCCATATCGTCGTCACCACACCGGAGTCGCTTTATATATTGCTTGGCTCGGAGTCGGGCCGCGCGATGCTCGCGACCACCCGCACGGTGATCGTCGACGAAATCCACGCGCTCGCGCCCAACAAACGCGGCACCCATCTTGCCGTTTCGCTTGAACGGCTCGATGCCCTGTGCGGCCGGCGGCTGCCGCGCATCGGTCTCTCGGCGACGCAGAAGCCGATCGAGGCGATTGCGCGGTTTCTCGTCGGCGAGAGCGAGCCCTGCACCATCGTGGATACCGGCCATCGCCGCGCGCGCGACCTCGCGATCGAACTGCCCGACGCGCCGCTCGAAGCAGTGATGTCGGCAGAAGTGTGGGAACAGGTCTATCGCCGCCTCGCCGAGCTGATCGAGGCGCACCGCACGACGCTCATCTTCGTCAACACGCGCCGCATGGCCGAGCGGGTGACGCGCCAGCTCTCCGACCGTATCGGCGAGGAGCACGTCACCGCCCACCACGGCAGCCTCGCCAAGGAGGCGCGCTTCGATGCCGAGCAGCGCCTCAAGCACGGCAAGCTCAAGGCGCTGGTGGCGACCGCCTCGCTCGAACTCGGCATCGACATCGGCGACGTCGATCTTGTCTGTCAGCTCGCCTCCCCGCGCTCGATCGCGAGTTTCCTTCAGCGCGTCGGACGATCCGGCCACGCGGTCGACGGCATGCCCAAGGGCCGGCTGTTCCCGCTCTCGCGTGACGAACTCGTCGAAGGCGCCGCGCTCCTCGATAGCGTGCGCCGGGGCGAGCTCGATCAAGTCGTGATCCCCGAGCGTCCGCTCGACGTGCTCGCCCAGCAGATCGTCGCCGAAGTCGCGGCGCGCGAGTGCAATGAAGATGAGCTTTACGCCTTGATGCGGCGCGCCTGGCCTTATCGCGCGCTGCCGCGCGAGGATTTCGCCGCCGTCGTGGCGATGCTGGCGGAAGGTTTCAGCACGCGGCGCGGCCGGCGCGGCGCGCTCGTTCATCACGACGCGGTCAATCATGTGCTGCGCGGCCGGCGCGGCGCGCGCATGACCGCCGTCACCTCGGGCGGCACGATCCCGGATAACGCGGACTATGCCGTGCTGCTCGAGCCGGAGAGCCAGATCATCGGCAGCGTCAACGAAGACTTCGCCGTCGAGAGTCTCGCCGGCGACATTTTCCAGCTCGGCAATAATTCCTATCGCATCATCCGCGTCGAGCGTGGCACCGTGCGCGTCGAGGACGCGCACGGCCAGCCCCCGACGATCCCGTTCTGGCTGGGCGAAGCGCCTGGGCGCAGCGCCGAGCTGTCCGCTTCCGTGTCGCGCCTGCGCGAAGAGCTGGCGGCCCGGCTGCGCGCGGATGCGTCCGGCGAGGCCGCGCGCCAGTGGCTCGAAACCGAGGTCGGGCTCTCGCCGCCCGCTGCCGCGCAGCTCATCGATTATCTCGCCGCCGGCAACGCGGCGCTCGGCTGCCTGCCGACGCTCGACACCATCGTGCTCGAACGCTTCTTCGACGCCGTTGGCGGCATGCAGCTCGTCATCCATTCGCCCTACGGCAGCCGGATCAATCGCGCCTGGGGTCTGGCGCTGCGCAAGCGTTTCTGCCGCAAGTTCAACTTCGAGCTCCAGGCGGCGGCGACCGAAGACAACATCGTGCTCTCGCTCACCACCGCGCACAGCTTCGAGCTGTCCGAGGTGGCGCGCTATCTCAATTCCGTGAGCGTGCGCGAAGTTTTGATCCAGGCGATGCTCGACGCGCCCATGTTCATCACGCGCTGGCGCTGGGTCGCGGGCGTTTCGCTGGCGCTGCCGCGCTTCCGCGGCGGCCGCAGGGTGCCGCCGCAGCTCGCGCGCATGGATGCGGAAGATTTGATCGGCGCGACCTTCCCGGACCAGATCGCTTGCGCGGAAAACATCGTCGGCGAGCGCGAGATCCCCGATCACCCGCTGGTGCGCCAGACCATCGCCGATTGTTTGACCGAGGCGATGGACATCGACGGCCTCGAACGGCTGCTCGCGCGTATCGAGCAAGGCGATATCCGCATCGTCGCGCGCGACCTCACCGAACCGTCGCCGCTCGCGCTCGAAGTGCTCTCGGCGCGGCCTTACGCCTATCTCGACGACGCGCCGCTCGAAGAGCGCCGTACCCAGGCGGTGATGAACCGGCGCTGGCTCGCGCCGGAAGACGCGGCCGAGCTGGGCCGGCTCGATCCCGAGGCAATCGAGCGTGTGCAGCAGGAAGCCTGGCCCGACGCCGCGAATGCCGATGAATTGCACGACGCGCTGCTGTGGCTCGGGACGTTGAGCGAAGCGGAGGCGAATGCTGGACCTGGTTGGAACGAGTGGCTCGCGACGTTGGCGCGCGACCGCCGCGTCGCCCAGCTGCAAACGCCGAACGCCACTTTCTGGATCACGGCCGAGCGGTTGCCTCAGGTGCAGGCGCTCTGGCCCGACGCGCGGCTCGAACCGGCGATTGCCGCGCCGGACGCGCATGGCGAGAAAATCTGGTCGCGCGAAGAGGCGCTCGTGGAATTGGTGCGCGGGCGCCTGGAAGGGCAAGGGCCGGTGACGCAAGCGTCACTTGCCGCTTTGTTTGGATTGCCGGCCGGCGAGATCGCAGGGGCGCTCGCGGCGCTCGAAGTCGAAGGCTTCGCTTTCCGCGGCCGTTTCCTGCCCATTGACGAGGATCAGT
Source organism: Hyphomicrobiales bacterium (assembly GCA_019243195.1). GTDB lineage: Bacteria > Pseudomonadota > Alphaproteobacteria > Rhizobiales > Xanthobacteraceae > AP-16. The sequence continues at coordinate 6,246 of JAFAUQ010000196.1, read as the reverse complement.
GGTGCGAGCGACGCCTGCTCGCGCGCATTCACCGCTACACCATCAAACGCCTGCGTGCCGAAATCGAGCCGGTCGCCGCGCGCGACTTCCTGCGCTTTTTGCTGGTGTGGCAGCGCGTGGCGGACGATGCGCGCATGGAAGGGCCAGAGGCGGTCGAACCGGTGGTCGAGCAGCTCGAAGGCTTCGCGGCGCCCGCCGCGGCGTGGGAGAGCGACATTCTCCCGGCGCGGCTTGCCGGCTACGAGCCCGAGTGGCTCGACGATCGTTGCCTCGCCGGCCGCGTGACCTGGCGAAGGCTCGTGACGCGTAACGGCTCCGGCAACGGTGGCGAGCGGCGTCCCGCGCCGGTGCGCAGCACGCCGATCGCGCTGCTCGCGCGGCGCAACGCACAATACTGGGCGGCGCGGGCACCGGTCGAGGAACTGCCACTCAGCCCGCGCGCCCAGATGGTTGCCGAGGCGATCCGCGCGCACGGCGCTTCGTTCTTCGATGAGATGATCGCGGCGACAGGCCTGTTGCCATCGCAGCTCGAAGAGGCCCTTGCCGAACTCGTGGCGCTCGGCGTTGTCAATTCCGACAGCTTTGCCGGCTTGCGCGCGCTGCTCGTGCCGTCCGGTGAGCGGCGGCCCGGTCCAAACGGCCGCCGCCGTCGCCGCACTGTGAAGTTCGGCATGGAAGATGCCGGGCGCTGGGCCTTGGCACGGGCCGGCCGCGCGTCGGCTGACCCCGCGCGTCCGGATCCGGAGGCGGTCGAGCATGTCGCGCGCACGTTGCTCACCCGCTACGGCGTCGTGTTCTGGCGCCTGCTCGAGCGCGAAGCTGACTGGGTGCCGCCGTGGCGCGACCTCTTGCGCGTCTATCGCCGGCTCGAGGCGCGCGGCGACATCCGCGGCGGCCGTTTCGTCGCCGGTTTCTCGGGCGAGCAATACGCGCTCCCTGAGGCGATCGGGATGCTGCGGGAAATACGCCGCAAGCAGCCGACCGGCGCGCTCGTCTCGCTTTCCGGCGCCGACCCGCTCAACCTCGTCGGCATTCTCACACCCGGCGCGCGGCTTCCCGCACTCACCGGCAATCGCCTGCTCTACCGCGACGGCATTCCGATCGCGACGCTCGCCGCCGGCGAGGTGCGCATGCTGGAAACGCTCGACGCGGCGGACGAATGGGCGGCGCACAAGGCGCTGCTACGGCAGACGGCGCCGCGGCGCCCGGTGGCGGATGCGGCTGGCGAACAAACAGATATCGCCGCACCGGCGTTAGCTGAGACATAGTCTACTCACTCGTCATTCCCCGGCGCCGCAAAGCGGCGACCGGGGAATCCAGTAACCACGGTCCTGGATTACTGGATTCCCGATAGCCTCGCTTCGCTCGGCTTCGGGAATGACGAGGGCTATATATCGCTGCTACGCGTCCTCCAGCACCATGCGGATACGCTGCTCGAGGATCTGCTGAGTGACCGGTTTCTGGATCAGCTCGGCGCCCGGCTCGACCTGCCCCTGCTGGAAGATCGCGTCGGGCGCGTAGCCCGACATGAACAGCACCCGCACGTCCGGCAGGCGCCGTTTTATCTCTTGCGCGAGCTGATTGCCGTTCATCCCCGGCAGCACCACGTCGGTGAGCAAGAGGTCAAGCCGCACGTCGTTGCGCTCGAGCAGCCGGAGGGCGGAGTCGGCGTCATGCGCTTCGAGCACCTGGAAGTGCATGTCGCGCAGGATTTCGACCACGTAGGCGCGCACGTCGTGATCGTCCTCGACGAGGAGGATGGTCGGCGCGGTGTCGAGCAGGAACGCGGGGCGCTCGGGCGCCTGCTCGACCGGGCTCTTGCCGGCCAACCGGGGCAAGTACATTCGTACCGCGCTGCCCTTGCCGGGCTCGCTCTCGATCTCGACGTGCCCGCCCGATTGTTTGACGAAACCGTAGACCTGGGCGAGGCCGAGGCCCGTTCCCTGGCCCGCTTCCTTGGTGGTGAAGAACGGCTCGAACACGCGCTCGAGCACCTCCTTCGACATGCCGGTGCCGGTATCGGCGACCGCGACCTGCACGTATTGCCCGGGAGTGAGTTCCTCGTGCTCGCGGCAATATTCCTCGTCGAGGAAGGAATTGCCGGTCGTGATCGTCACCTTCCCGCCGGTCGGCATCGCGTCGCGCGCATTGACCGCGAGGTTGAGCACCGCGGTTTCGAGCTGCATCGGATCTGTTTCCACCGTCCACAGGTCGTCGGCGAGCACCATGTCGAGCGCGACGGTCTCGCCCACCGAACGGCGCAGGAAGTCGGTCAGGTTGGTGAGCAGGCTGTTGACGTTGATCGGCCGCGGCTCGACCCGCTGCTTGCGCGAGAACGCCAGCAGGCGCTGGGTGATGGCGGTCGCGCGCAGCGCGCCGCGGCGCGCATTGTTGATGGCGCGGCGCAGCCGCTCGGCAAGCGCATCGTTCAGGGTCTCGAGCTGGCGCAATGCCATGTCGAGGTTGCCGACGATGACCGTGAGCAGATTGTTGAAGTCGTGAGCGACGCCGCCGGTGAGCTGACCGACCGCCTCCATTTTATGCGATTGCGCGAGCTGCTCGCGCGCCTGGCGCAGCTCATTGCGGGTCGAGCGCAGCATGCGATCGGCGCGCGCGTGCGCAACCGTGTCGGCGGCGAGCAACAGGCTTGGCACGGTGCCCCCGAGCATCAGCAGCACGAGCAGCGGCGCGGGCGCCTCGGCGCTGTCGGCGAACGGTCCGCCGGCGGCCGTGCCCCATGTGGCGCACGCCGAGAGCACGAGTGCGGCGGTCGCGGTGTCGCGCGGGCCGCAGCGCAGCGCCGCCCAGATCAGCGGCAGCGCGGCGAGAAACGCGAGCGCCGCGCGGTTCGGCACCTCGACGGCGAGCGGCCCGCACAGCAGGGCGGCGAGCGCGGCGGTCGCCGCAATGACGGCGCTCACTTCCAGGGCGGACGACAGATCGAATCCGCGCGGGCGCTCGGTGACCCACAGCACGAGCGGGGGCGTGATCACGATGGCGGCGGTCATGTCGCGCAGCCACCACGGCACCCAGATCGTGGCGAAGGATGCGGCCTCCATCGGCTCGGCGCGGGGCGAGACCGGCAGCAGGACTTCGGTGCTGGCGGCGACGCTCGCGCCGACCGCCGCGGCGATCATGGCGATCGGAACGAAACGGCCGATGCCGCGGGTGGTCGCAAACGTGGTGCGCCCCTCGGCCCATCCGTCGACCAGCGAACTGAGTACGAAGGCTTCAAGCGTAATGCCGGCCGAGATCGCGGCGGCGGCGTAGCTCGGCCCGAACGGCACGGCATGCGTCAGGAACGCGGCCACGAAGATCGCGGGCAGCATGCGGTAGCCGCCCAGCATCACGGCAGCAAATCCCAGGCCGGTCGGCGGCCACAGCGCGACTGCGTTCGGGTGGGCCACGACCACCTGAACCGCCGCATAATCGAGCAAATAGTAGCCGACGCCGACCGCCAGCAGCTGCACGACGTATGTCAGCGCGCGCAACGAGCCGCCCCCCGCATGCCCGAACGGCGCTTATCCCCCACCCGGCACGAGGCCGGGCCCGCCCGCGGGCACGGGGAGGCAAGGACGGATTTCAGGCGTTTTCACGATGGCGGCGCCGCTTTCTTGTGATCTTTGCCGCCCTTCCGGCGCTTTCCGGCGGAGTGTGGATTTCCAGCAACGCGTACGGCGCCGTGCCGCAACGAGCGGGCTGAGCCCGTCCGTTAACGAAATCAAAGGGTTGCCGGCTTTGCCGCCCTTGCCCCACGCTTTACGGTTGCGCTCGGCCGCACCGATCGGCGATATGCTGCCGTGCCGTCAGGAGCCAAGCCATGATCCGTCTCAGCGTGATCGTGCTATGCCTTATCGCCGGATGGGACGGTACCGCATTCGCGCAGATGTCGCTGTCCGCAATCCCCGAGCCACAGGACCGCCCCTACCCGGGCGTGATCCGCCTCGTCGTCGATGCGAGCGACGTCACGCGTCATATTTTCCGCGTCAAGGAAACGATCCCGGTGGAGAGCGGCGAGATCATCCTGCTCTATCCCAAATGGCTGCCGGGCGCTCACGGACCGCGCGGCGCTATCGATGCGTTCGGAGGGCTCAAAATCCAGGCGCAGGGCCGGCCGGTGGAGTGGGTGCGCGACACGGTGGACATCTATGCCTTCCATGTGACGGTGCCGGCCGGGGCGAGCACGCTCGAGCTGGAGTTCCAGTTCCTCTCCGCGACCGACGGCGACCAGGGCCGCATTGTCGCCACGCCGGAAATGCTCAATCTGCAGTGGAACAGCGTCACCCTTTATCCGGCCGGCTACAACGCGTCTCGGATTACGGTCGCCGCGAGCCTGAAGCTACCGGACGGCTGGCAGTTCGCGAGCGCCCTTGAGAGCGAATCCAGCGACGCTCCCCTCACCGGCTTCCACCCGGTGTCCTTCGACATCCTGCTCGACTCTCCGCTGTTCGCCGGCCGCTACGTCAAGCGGGTCGATCTCGATTCATCCGGTCCCGCCCCGGTTCGGCTTAATATTTTCGCCGATCATCCCGACTTGCTCGAGGCAAAGCCCGAGCATCTCGACGCTCATCGCGCGCTCGTGACCCAGGCCTACCGGCTGTTCAATTCGCATCACTACGATCATTACGATTTCCTGCTGGCGCTCTCCGACCGCCTGGGCGGCATCGGTCTCGAGCATCACCGCTCGAGCGAGAACGGCACCACGCCGACCTTCTTCACCGAGTGGGACAAGAACCCGGACGCCCGCGAGCTGCTCCCGCACGAGTACACCCATTCGTGGAACGGCAAGTTCCGCCGCCCCGCCGACCTGACGACGCCGAACTTCAACGTACCGATGCGCGACAGCCTGTTGTGGGTCTACGAAGGGCAGACCCAGTACTGGGGCTATGTGCTCTCGGCGCGTGCCGGTCTCGTGACCAAGGACGAGGCGCTCGCCGCGCTCGCCGCCACCGCAGCCGTCTATCAGTACCGCGTCGGGCGCGAATGGAGAGCGCTGCAGGACACCACCAACGATCCGATCATTGCCATGCGGCGCCCGATCCCGTGGCGCAGCTGGCAGCGCAGCGAAGATTATTATCAGGAAGGCGAGCTGATGTGGCTCGACGCCGACACGCTCATCCGCGAGCAGTCGAACGGGCAGAAGTCGCTCGACGATTTCGCGCGCGCGTTCTTCGGCGTCGACAACGGGCAATGGCAGGCGCCAAAGACCTACACGTTCGACGAGGTGGTTGCCGCGCTCAACGCCGTGCTGCCGCACGACTGGGCGGCGTTCCTCCGCGCGCGGCTCGACCGCCACGACGGCCCGCCGCTCGATGGCCTTGCCCGCGGCGGCTATACGCTAACTTATTCCGAAACCCCGACCGACTATTTCAAGAAGATGGAAACCCGCGGCAAGATCGCCCATTTCGCCTATTCCCTTGGCTTCATCGTCGGCCGGGAGAACAAGCTGTCCGAGGTGCTGTGGAACACTCCCGCCTACCGGGCGGGTTTGACGGTGGGCGCGCAGCTCATTGCCGTGAACGGCGTCGCTTACGACAAGGACCGGCTGCTGGCCGTCATCAAGGCCGCCAAGACCGACAACGCGCCGATCGAATTTCTGGTCAAGAACGGCGATCGTTACTCGACCGTGCGCATCGATTATCACGACGGCTCGCGCTATCCCCAGCTCACGCGAAATGCCGCCGTGCCGGCGCGCATCGACGCGATCCTCGCCCCGCGGCCGTGAGGTGCGGTAGCCCGGATGGACGCCCGCGAACGCGGGCGGAAATCCCGGGCGCGAAGGTCCCGCATTCCGCTCCGCTCCATGCGGGCTACATGCGTCACGCGTGTCGCAGGTTCGGCTCCAGGCCGAGCAGATAAGCGCCGCAGTCCTGCAGGTGCGACTTGCGGCCCTGCAGCTGCTGGGTGAGCGTGCGCAAGTCGCGCAGGCGCCGCTCGAACGGATTGGAGAGGAAGATCGCGGTGGCACCGGCGACGTCCCAGGCGACGTCGGCGACGGTCTTCGCCTCGTGGATCGCGAAGGTCGTCGCCATGCGGATGTCGACGCGCTGCGGAATGGTCAGCTCGCCGGTCGAAACCACCGACTGCCACACGCGCGCGGCGGTCGATTCCATATAGGCGCGCGCGGAACGCAGGCGCGCCTCCGCCTCGCCGATCTGGAATTGCGCGAGTTGGCTCTGCTGCAACGGCTGGCGCGCCAGCCACGGCTTCTTCTCGCGAGCGAGCGCGATCACCTCGTCCATCATG
>JAFAUQ010000222.1 GCA_019243195.1 Hyphomicrobiales bacterium | reverse complement strand
TTGCCGATCCGGCGGTCGACATCGCGACGCTGGCGCTGGCGATCACCGACGAGACCGAGCGCAACGACCCGAATGTCGTAAAGGCAATCTGCTCGCCCGTCGCGCCAGGGCGCTTCCGTGCGCTCTATTTCACTCGCGCGACCGCGCCCTGGGGCGTGGGGCCGCTGCATCATCACCACGGCCTCTACGCCTATCGCCGCGCCGCGCTCGAGCGGTTCGTCGCGCTGCCCCCCTCCCCGCTGGAACGGCGCGAGCGGCTCGAGCAGCTGCGCGCGCTCGAAGCCGGCATGCGCATCGACGTGACCATCATCGACGCCGAGCCGCACGACGTGAACACCGCCGACGACCTCGAACGGGTGCGGGCATTATTCTCGCCTGGAAACAAACATTGACTTGAGGCCGGTCGAACGCGTACGGGACGAAGCATGAGCAGAGCAAAAAAGATCGCGTATCAGGGCGAGCCTGGAGCAAATTCACATCTCGCCTGCCGCAACGCCTATCCAGGCTATCAGCCGCTGCCGTCCCCGACCTTCGAGGATGCATTTGCGGCGGTGCGGTCCGGCGGCGCCGACCTCGCCATGATCCCGATCGAAAATTCCGTCGCCGGTCGCGTTGCCGACATCCACCACCTGATGCCGACCTCGCGGCTTCACATCGTCGCCGAATATTTTTTGCCGGTCCGGCATCAATTGCTGGCTCCCAAAAGCGCGACGCTCAAGACCGTCAAGTCGGTCGAGAGCCACGTGCAGGCGCTCGGGCAATGCCGCAAGATCATCCGCCGATTGGGGCTCAAGCCCATCGTGGCAGCGGACACGGCAGGATCGGCGCGCGAAGTCGCCGAACGGAATGATCCCGCTTGCGCGGCCATCGCATCGGAACTGGCAGCCAAGACCTACAAATTAAAAATTCTCAAAAAGAACGTCGAAGACGAGAAGCACAACACCACGCGCTTCATCGTGCTGTCGCGCCAAGCCAAGTGGGCGCCGCCCCGCCCGCGCAAGACCATAACCACATTCGTGTTCCAGGTGCGCAACATTCCCGCCGCGCTCTACAAGGCGTTGGGCGGCTTCGCCACCAACGGAATCAATATGAGCAAGCTCGAGAGCTACATGGTAAACGGAAGTTTCTCCGCCACCCAATTCTACGCCGATGTCGACGGCCATCCGACCGATCCCGCGCTCGAGCGGGCGCTGGAAGAACTGGCGTTCGTCTCGCAACCCAAGACGCTGAAAATCCTCGGCGTCTACGCGGCGCACCGGTTCCGCGACACCTTCGCGAAGTGATAAGTCACCGTTCGCGCGCGTAGCGTTCGGCAAAGCGCGGCGAAGACTGGCGCAGCCGCTCGGGGTCGATGCGACCCGATCGCGTCAGATAATTCATCGCGAAGTCGAGCGGCGCCAGCGCCATGTGATCGGCGAAACGCTCGTACCAGGCGCCGCTGGCGTTCGCCGCCGTGACGAGCTTTTCCACGATCGGCCGGCGCGCTGCTTCGAACGCGGCGAGCGCCGCCGGCACGTCGGCCGGGTGCGTGGCGAGCGCGCGGTCGAGCGCGATGGCGTCCTCCATGGCGAGGCGCGTACCGGAGCCGATCGAGAAATGCGCCGTGTGCAAGGCGTCGCCGATCAGCACACAGCGATCGTGACTCCAGCGCGCATTGCGCACGACCGGAAAGCGACGCCAAACCGAATTATTCGAGAGCAGCGGATGATCGTCGAGGTCGGCCGCGAACACGCGCGCGCACAACGCGGCAGATTCCATTTCGCTCATGCGGCCGAAGCCCGCGCGGGCAAACGTCGCCTCCGTCACCTCGACGAGGAACGTGCTCATGTCCGGCGCGTAGCGATAGTGATGGGCGTTGAAGTCGCCGAGATCGGTGCGCCGGAACGTCTGCGTGAGTGTTTCGAACGGTTGCGTCGTGCCGAACCAGGCGAAGCGATTGGTCAGATACGCGATCGTGGCGCCGAACGCCGCCTGATGCGCGCGCCGCACCAGCGAGTTCACACCGTCGGCACCGACGATGAGATCGGCGTCGCCGAGTTCACGCAGGTCCGCCACCGGATGCCGGAACGTCGGCTCGATGCCCACCGAGCGGACACGCGCCTGCAGCAGTTGCAGGAGCTTGAGCCGGCCGATCGCCGCGAAGCCGACGCCGTCGATGCGGACGCGTTCGCCGCGATGGACCACCGTGATGTCGCTCCACGACTCACAATGCGGCACGATCGCCGCGAAGGTTTCCGGATCGTCCTCGTTGAGAAATTCGAGCGCGCGGTCGGAGAACACCACGCCGAAGCCGAAGGTGGCGTCGGCGCCGTTCTGCTCGAACACGCGCACCTCGGCGGAGGAGTGGCGGCGTTTGATCAGATAAGCGAGGTAGAGACCGGCGGGGCCGGCGCCCAGGATCGCAACGCGCATGCGCCGATTTTATACCAATCCGCGCTCACTCTCACCCGTCATGCCCGGCCTTGTGCCATGCATCCACGTCTTTAGAGCAAAAGAAAAACAAAGACGTGGATGGCCGGGACAAGCCCGGCCATGACATCACAGCGTCTGGTTATATTCGCCGACTTCCTTGTGGGTGCGCAGGACCGCGTCGACTTCCTTGAACATCTCGCGCATGCGGGCGTCCGAGACGGGGCTCTCGACTACGACCACGAGTTCCGGCTTGTTGGAGGACGCGCGCACGAGACCCCAGGTGCCGTCCTCGACGGTGACGCGCACGCCATTGACGGTGACGAGATCGCGGATCGGCTGGCCGGCCACCTTCTCGCCCTTTTCGCGCGCGGTTTCGAAATGCTTCACCACATCGTCGACCACGTCGTATTTGGTCTCGTCCGGACAATGCGGCGCCATGGTGGGCGATTGCCAGGTGCGCGGCAGCGCGTTCCTGAGGTCGGCCATGCTCTTCTCCGGGTTGCGGTCGAGCATGTCGCAGACCGCGAGCGCCGAGATCAGGCCGTCGTCATAGCCGCGCCCAAGCGGCTTGTTGAAGAAGAAGTGCCCGGATTTCTCGAAGCCGGCGAGTGCGCCGATCTCGTTGACCCGGCGCTTCATGTAGGAATGGCCGGTCTTCCAATAATCCGCCTTGGCGCCGAGCTTCGCGAGCACGGGGTCGGTCGCGAACAGCCCCGTTGATTTGATGTCCACCACAAAGGTCGCGCCCTTATGCTGGGCCGCCATGTCGCGCGCGAGCATCACGCCCACTTTGTCGGCGAAGATTTCCTCGCCTTCGTTGTCGACGACGCCGCAGCGGTCGCCGTCGCCGTCGAACGCGAGCCCCACGTCGGCCTTGGTGCGCCGCACCTCGTCGCGCACGGCATGCAGCATCTTCATGTCTTCGGGGTTCGGATTGTATTTCGGGAAGGTGTAGTCGAGATCGCAGTCGAGCGGCACGACTTCGCAGCCGACCGCCTCGAGCACCTGCGGGGCGAACGCGCCGGCGGTGCCGTTGCCGCAGGCGACGACCGCTTTGAGCCGGCGCTTGAGCTTCGGCCGCCGCGTGAGGTCGGCGATATAGCGCGCGGGAAAATTCTCGACGAACTGATACTCGCCGTCGCCGCGCAGATCGAAGCGGGTCGAGAGCACGATCTCCTTGAGGCGGCCCATCTCGTCGGGGCCGAAGGTGAGCGGGCGCGCGGCGCCCATCTTCACGCCGGTCCAGCCGTTGTCGTTATGCGAGGCGGTGACCATGGCGACACACGGCACGTCCAGCTCGAATTGCGCGAAATAGGCCATCGGTGAAAGCCCGAGGCCGATGTCGCGCACCTTGCACCCGGTGGCGAGCAGCCCGGAGACGAGCGCCATCTTCACGGCGGCGGAATAGGAACGGAAGTCGTGGCCGGTCACGATTTCCGGCCGCACACCGAGCTGATGAATAAGCGTGCCGAGCCCCATGCCGAGCGCCTGCACGCCCATCAGGTTGATCTCGCGATCGAGCAGCCAGCGCGCGTCGTACTCGCGAAAGCCGGTCGCCTTCACGAGCGGACTTGCTTCGAACGCGTAGGTGTTGGGCTTGAGCGCGGGGCTTGGCTTGGGAAACATCAAAACCTCGGAAAAGACGGGCAGCCGAACAACGCCGTGGCTGCGAACCGGTTCATGCCGCCCGGCGACATATCCGATGGCTTCGAGTGTGCAAAGGCAACCGGGTGTGAGTCGGAAGTCGGACGCAGAGCATGCCGAAAAGTGGGTACCGGTTTTCGGAAAACATCATGCTCCAGCAATAACCTAAAGGGGGATGGCGATTCGAAGAAAAGCCATCACGCTTCAGGCAGCCGAGTCTATTCTTCCAGCACCAAGCGGCCTTCCCGGTATTCGAACCGGTGCAGGCGCGAAAGGAAGGAGACCCCGAGCAGGTTTTCGCCCAGCGCCTCGTCCGGGCTCACGGAGGCATCGACGTCACGCAGCATGACGCCGCCGACTTCGACCATCCCCAGTTTGACCTGCGCGACGCGTATCACGCCGTTGGCGGTGCGCATCTGCAAGATGTAGTCGCGCGCTGTCGGGTGATAGCCGAGGAGGGCAGCGTCGCTCTTGCGCAAGGAGACGAGGGTGGCGCCGGTATCGACCAGCAACGTGAGGTGCCGCCCGTCGACGATTCCGTCGACTCTGAAATGGCCGCGCGCATTCGGTTGGATTTCGACTGTGCGCCGCCCGCCGGAATACGGCTTCGGCGCGGCGGCCACCTGAGCCGCAGGAGCCTGCGCATCAGCGGCCGCGGGCGCAGCCGCATGGCTCGACATGCGGTCGAAATAGCGCGGCGCGAGGGCAGCCGCGACGAATGCCGCAATGGCAAAAAGGATGATGCTTCGCATGCACCGGATCAGAGCAGCAAAAAACCAGCGCCGCCCTAATTCCGCGACGGCTTCCGGCGGATCGTCGGTACATGACAAACGGGCGGTTAAGCAAATGATTCAAGTGTGAAAATTTCACCGGTCGACGAGCTTGCTCCATCCCTCCCCCTGCGACCCCCTGCGGGGGAGGGATGACGTTACTTCGTCCCGTACATGCGGTCGCCGGCATCACCGAGGCCCGGGACGATATAGCCGTGCGCGTCGAGGCGCTCGTCGACCGCCGCAGCCCAGATGTGCACCTCGGGATGATGCGCGCGCAGCTTCTCAATTCCTTCAGGCGCCGCCAGCAAACAGAGAAGGCGGATGTTGTTGCAGCCGCGCTCCTTGAGCCGATCGACCGCGGCGATGGCCGAATTGCCGGTGGCGAGCATCGGATCCATCACGATCACCAGCCGCTCGGCGACGTCCTCCGGCGCCTTGAAATAATATTCCACCGACACCAGCGTTTTGGGGTCGCGGTAAAGTCCGATATGGGCGACGCGCGCGGAGGGCACCAGCTCCAGCATGCCGTCAACGAATCCCATTCCCGCGCGCAGGATCGGCGCAAACACGAGTTTCTTGCCGGCGAGGACCGGCGACTTCATCGACGCCATCGGCGTTTCGATGTCGATCGCCTCGAGCGGCAGGTCGCGCGTGACTTCGTAGCACAGCAGCATGCCGATCTCGTGCAGCAGCTGGCGAAAGGCTTTGGTCGAGCGGGTTTTGTCCCGCATCAGCGTGAGCTTGTGCTGGACCAGCGGATGCTCGACGACCGTGACTCCTTCCATCACTCAAACCCTTTATTGGAGCATGATCTTTTCCGAAAACCGGTACCCACTTTTCGGGATCATGCTCTAAAAAACCGTGCCA
>JAFAUQ010000190.1 GCA_019243195.1 Hyphomicrobiales bacterium | reverse complement strand
GTCGGGCCGTCCGGTTGCGGCAAGTCCACGCTGCTCCGCCTCGTCGCCGGCCTCGTGGCGCCGAGCGCCGGCGCGGTGTCGATCGCCGGCTCCGCGGTGACCGAGCCGCGCGCCGACACCGGCATCGTGTTCCAGGCGCCGACCTTGCTGCCGTGGGCGAGCGTGCTCGATAACGTGCTGTTTCCTCTCGACATGATGGGCCGGCTCGACGCCGCCGGCCGCGGCCGCGCGCGCGATCTCTTGGCGCTCGTCGGGCTTGCCGGGTTCGAGCGCAAATATCCGCGCGAACTCTCCGGCGGCATGCAGCAGCGCGCCGGCATCTGCCGCGCGCTGGTGCACGATCCAGATATTCTGCTGATGGACGAGCCGTTCGGCGCGCTCGACGCGCTCACGCGCGAGGAGCTGACCATCGAGGTGATGCGCATCTGGCGCGAGCGGCCGAAGACCATTCTGTTCGTCACCCATTCGATCCCCGAGGCCGTGCTGCTCGCCGACCGCGTGGTGGTGATGTCGGCGCGGCCGGGGCGCGTCGCCGAAATCGTCACCATCGACCTGCCGCGCCCGCGCGACTTCGACATGGAGGCGCGGCGCGAGTTTCAGGACGCGACCCACCGCATCCGCGGGCTGATCTTCGGGGGCCGCCATGCGCGCGCCCACTAAGCTGCATCCGCTGGCGCCGTGGGCGTCCGACGTCGCGCAGCCGGTCGGCGCGGTCGTCGTCTTTGTCGCCTTTTGGGAACTGGTGTGCCGCGTCTTCCACGTACCGGGGTATCTGGTGCCGACGCCTTCGGCGATCTTCACCGACACGGCGCAGCTTTCCGGCCCGGTGCTCATGCACACGCTCGCCACCACGCAAACGGTGCTGCTCGGCTTCGCGGCTTCGGTCGTCATCAGCGTGCCGCTTGCCGTGCTGATCACCGCCTCGCCGGTGATCGCCAACGCGATCTACCCGCTGCTGGTGGTGACGCAATCGATTCCCAAGGTAGCGCTGGCGCCAATCCTGGTGGTGATCTTCGGCAGCAACGAGCTGCCGCGCGTGGTGGTGACCTTCCTGGTCGCATTCTTCCCGCTGGTGCTCTCGATCGCCGCCGGCATCACCGCGGTGCCGCCCGAGCTGATCGAACTGGGCCGCGCCTGCAAGGCAAATTATTGGCGCGAGCTCTGGCGCATCCGCCTGCCCTACGCGGTGCCATTCGTGTTCAGTGGGCTCAAGGCCGCGATCACGCTTTCCGTCGTCGGCGCCGTGGTGGGCGAGTTCGTCAACGCGGACCGCGGCCTCGGCTATCTGATCGTCACCTCGACCGCATTCTTCAAGGTGCCGCTCGCGTGGGGCGCCCTGGTGCTGCTTTCGCTCATGGGCATCGTGCTGTTCCAGGCGGTGGTCATCATCGAGCGCGTGTTCTTCCCATGGGCGGGCGATCTGGACAAACAAACAGTGTGAGGGAGTGAATCCATGACCGAGAAGCAGCGCGCAACCGTCATTCGCGGCGGACGGATCATCGACGCCACCCGCCCGCGCGCCGAACTCGCCGATGTGCTGATACTTGGCGATACCATCGCGGAAGTCGGGCCGCCTGGCTTCGCCGCGCCGGCCGACGCCGTTGTAATCGACGCGCGCGACAAGCTCATGCACCCGGGCCTGATCAACGCCCACACCCACGGCCACGGCAACCTGAGCAAGGGCATGGGCGACCGCTGGACGCTCGAATTGCTGCTCGCGGCTGCGCCGTGGCTCGCCGGCGGGCGCAATCTCGAAGACAAATATTTGAGCACCTACGTGGGCGCGCTCGAAATGCTGCTCAAGGGCTGCACCGCCTGCTACGACCTGTGTGTCGAATTTCCCGTGCCGAGCGTCGAGGGCCTTGCCGCCTGCTCGCGCGCCTATGCGGATGCGGGCATCCGCGCGGTCGTGGCGCCGATGGTGGCGGAGTTCAGCTTCTATCAGGCGATCCCCGGCCTGTTCGACGCTCTGCCGCCCGCCCTGCAGAAAGAGACCGAACGGCTCAAGCTCGCGCCGGGCGAGACCACGATCAACGCCATGCGCGCGTCGCTGCACGGCTGGAACGTCGACCGCGACGTGGTGCGGCCGGCGGTGGCGCCGACTATCCCGCACCATTGCTCGGACAAATTCATGCAGGATTGCGCCGCGCTCGCGCGCGAATACGGCGTCGGCCTGCATACCCACGTGCAGGAATCCAAACCGCAGGTGATGGTCGCGCTCAAGCGCTACGGCAAGACGCCGACCGCGCATCTGCAGGACCTCGGCCTGCTCGGCCCGGACTTCACCGTCGGCCACGGCGTGTGGCTCGACCACGACGACATGCGCCGCCTCGGCGACCACGGTTCGTCCGTCGCGCACAACCCGGGCAGCAACCTGCGGCTCGGCAACGGGCTTGCCGACGTGCGCGGCATGATCGAGCGCAAGGTCAACGTCGGCATCGGCACCGACGGCGCGAGCTGCTCGGATAATCTCAACATGTACGAGTCGATGCGGCTCGCCTCGATGGTGTCGAAGACGCAGGGGCCCGACACCGACCGCTGGCTCACCACCGGCGAAGTGTTTGCCGCCGCGACCGAGGGCAGCGCCAAGGCGCTCGGCTTCGGCGACAAGCTCGGCCGCATCGCGCCCGGCTACAAGGCCGACATCGTGCTGGTCGATCTCACCAGCGTGAACTGGCTGCCGCTCAACAACGCGGTCAATCAGCTCGTTCACACCGAGGACGGCACCGGCGTCGATTCCGTGCTGGTCGGCGGGCGCCGCGTGGTCGAGGACGGCCGGCCGGTCGGCGTCGACATGGCGGCGCTCGCCCGCAAGGTCGAGGCCGCCCGCGCGCGCCTCGAAGAGACGAACGCGCCGCACCGGGCGTTCTTCGAAAAGGTCGAGCCGGTGGTCAACACCTTCTGCCCGGGCCTTGCCAAGATGCCCTACCACATCGACCGCTGGGGCGGCGGCCATCACGGCCACGAGCACGCGGCGTTTGTGAGATAGGTCCCCGTCATTTTGAGGAACAGTCGGGCGTGCCGATCCGTTCGAAAACCCCGTGGCGATGAGCGGGCCATCCATACATGACGAGCCGCTTGTTCCGGCTTGGTTTCCTGCGCCTGTCGCACTGCATCCGGTCAAACCGTTTTTCAGAATGGCAGGAGCGGAAGGGTCTCTCTGGCTGGCAAAACCTGGGCTGTTAATTGAACCACGAAAACGATTTGTTAACATCTTGACATTGCAACCGGCATCCACATAGCATTAGCTTCGTCATCCGGGCCGGCGATCGCCACCGGCGAACAATCACTGATGTCACAGCATATGGGGTAAGGGTGAAATCATGCCGAGCGGCAAAGCGAGAATGGAGGCTCTGGGGTTCCAGTGGCAACGTGGCAGTGCTTATTATCCCAACCCAGGGTCGGTACCTCACCTGCACATAGGCGTTCCTTACACCCCCCCGAGCGCCAACCCCAATAAGGTACTGTTTGTTTCTTACAAAATAACGGACCCGCCGCGCGTTGTCCGTCTCATATACACAAACGACGCCTGGACGGCTAATACACAAGCGGTCATCAACTTGATGAATGCCGCCATTAGCGGTAGGCTGACCGCCTTTCGCCAAGCATATAATATCTGAGCGGCTGCATCTCTTGTTTGCGCGCCACGAGTGACCGCAGGTGGGTTGACATCGGGCACCGGGCGTGCGCCCCTTGGACACGGAACAAACAAATCTCGTCATCACCCGCGAAAGCGGGCGATCCAATAGCTCAGGTCACTCAGATAAAAGTCCGGTGTTTACTGGATGCCCCGCTTTCGCGGGGCATGACGAGTCTGAGCGTTTCCCGCTCAGATCTTTTTATATTTCTTCGCCTTGGCGAGGCAACCGGCCGAGACCAGGGCCTTGTGCGCCTTCATGCATTTGCTCATGCGCGCGTCGTCCTGGCTCATCGCCTCGTCGTGGCACAGGCGCAAGGCGTCGTCCTGGCAGGCGTCGATGAAGTCCTGCGGCGGACTGCCGTGTTCCTGGCCGGCGTAGGCGAGGTGCGGCGCAGGCGCAAGCGACAGCGCCGCCGCGAACAGCGGCGCGACGAGCGGCTTCGGCACGTTCATGTGGTCTCCCCCGTCCCCGGTGCTGCCCCCTGCATTCCATGCTAGCGCGGCGCCTCTCGCATGGAGCGGTAGCGGCGTGCGTTCTCCACAGGGGCGTGTCATTGCGAGGCGGGCGCAGCCCGACGAAGCAATCCAGGGGCCGCAAGCGCGGTGCTCGTTGCCCTGGATTGCTTCGGCGCTACGCGCCTCGCAATGACAATCGAGGGCTTCTCTGACCGACCGAAGCAGCCGATAATGGGCCAAGCCCGACGCCCGGCCGGACGAATTAGACAGGAGGACGCCCGTGAAGCTGCTCTGGTTCCACCTGATGCCCTACACCGAGCTGCCCGACGATTTCCGCGACAAGCATCCGTCGGTCTGGGTCGATATCCATTCCTCGCTGTTCGACCCGAAGCGCGCCCACCTCATGTACAACGACTTCATGGACGAGCTGGAGTTCGCGGCCGAGTGCGGCTTCGACGGCGTGTGCGTCAACGAGCACCACTCGAACGGCTACGGGCTGATGCCCTCGCCCAACCTGATAGCCTCCGCGCTGTCGCGGCGCACCACCGACACGGCGATCTGCGTGATGGGCAACTCGCTCGCGCTCTACAACCCGCCAACCCGGGTGGCGGAAGAATTCGCCATGATCGACTGCATCTCGGGCGGGCGGCTGATCGCGGGCTTCCCGGTCGGCACGCCGATGGACACCTGCTTCGCCTACGGCCAGAACCCGAGCATGCTGCGCGAGCGATATTACGAAGCGCACGACCTCGTCATGCGTGCGTGGACCGAGCGCGACACCTTCGCGTTCAACGGCCGCTTCAACCAGCAGCGCTACGTCAACATCTGGCCGCGCCCGATCCAGGACCCGCACCCGCCGATCTGGATTCCCGGCGGCGGCTCGGTCGAGACGTGGCAATGGTGCGCGGCGAAGGACTACGTTTATTCCTATCTCTCCTACTTCGGCTACAAGGCCGGCCGCGCCACCATGGACGGCTTCTGGAAAGAGATGGCGCGACTCGGCAAGGACCGGAATCCCTATCGCGCCGGTTTCCTTCAGTTCGTCGGCGTCGCCGAGAACCGCGCCGAGGCGATGAAGCTCTACGCCGAGGCGGCGGAATATTTCTACGGCCGCTGCCTGCACGTGAGCGCCAAGTTCGCCCAGCCGCCCGGCTACATCAGCGAGGCGACCCAGCGGGCCGGCATCGAGAGCCAGGTGGCGCGCGCCGCCGGCGCCGCTCCGCCGCGCTATCAGGACAAGTTCCAGATGCTCGGGCGCGAGATGGAGGATATCGTCGAGCGCGGCTACGTCATCATCGGCTCGCCCGACGAAGTGGCGGAGCAGCTGCGTGAGGTCGCGGTGAACCTCAACGTCGGGCATCTCATGCTGCTCCTGCAGTT
This sequence comes from Hyphomicrobiales bacterium, assembly GCA_019243195.1. Lineage (GTDB taxonomy): Bacteria > Pseudomonadota > Alphaproteobacteria > Rhizobiales > Xanthobacteraceae > AP-16. The sequence goes on along the minus strand of JAFAUQ010000190.1, from coordinate 16,400 downwards.
CGGCAACATGAGCAAAGATTTGACCCGCTACAACACGCAGCTCTTTGCCGAGCGCGTCCTGCCGCAGATGAAGGATTTGTTTTCCGAGTGGGACGACCGCTGGTGGCCGCAGCCGATGCCGGCCGCCGCGCGCGCCTCGCTCAGCGCCTTCCACCCCCACGCCACCGCGGCGGAGTAGTTGTAGTAGCCGCGTGCGATGGCATCACACTCCTCGTCATTGCCCGCGAAAGCGGGCAATCCAGTAAACGGCGCCCTCTCAGAATAATCTGTGGCAGTTGTGATTACTGGATCGCCCGGTCAAGCCGGGCGATGACGAACTGAGAGTTTGTTGCGACGGAGTACCGGTTTGAGCGAGCCGCAAACAGAAACGGTCGAGGTCAACGGCTTCCCCTGCCGGGTGTGGCGCAAGGGGAGCGGGCCGAAGCTCGGCTTCCTCGCTGGCCTCGGCGGCCTGCCGCGCTGGACGCCGTTCCTCGATCGCCTCGCCGAACGGCGCAGCGTGATCGTGCCGTCGCTGCCGGGCTATCCGGGCGCACTCGGCCACAGCGTGCTCGACAATCATCTCGACTGGCTGCTCGCGGTGCGCCAGCTTCTCGCCGCCGCCGGTCTCGACGGTACCGATCTAGCCGGCAGTTCGGTCGGCGCGGCGTTCGCGGCCGAGATGGCGGCGATCTGGCCCGGCAGCGTGCGGCGGCTTGCGTTGATCGCGCCGTTCGGCCTGTTCGACGAGAAGGACCCGCCGACCGATCCGTGGGCGCAACGCAACGACGCCGTCGCGGCGCTGATGTGCGCGGACGCCGCGAACTGGGACGCGCTCAAAGAGCCGCCGCCCGGCACCAACTCGCCCGATTGGGCGATCGAGCAGACGCGCGCGAGCGAAGCGGCCGCGCGGGCGTTCTGGCCGCTCGGCAACACGCGGCTCGAAAAACGCCTGCCGTTCATCACGGCGCCGACCTTGCTGATCTGGGGCGACGCCGACCAGATCATGCCGCAGAGCTACGCCGCGCGCTTCGCGAGCGCGATGAAAACAAAGCCGAAGCTCACCGTGATCCCTGGCGCCGGCCACCTCGCCGAACTCGACAAGCCGAATGAAGTGGCCGCGACCATCGTTGAGTGGATGAATTAACGAAGGCGCCGCCTGTTCGGTTTGCGCGCCTGTTCAAACGGTTACTGATGTAGGCTCTCACCGCTTGACGAAGTTTCGATTCCCAGAAATAGTCCTTGGATTCCTGCTTGGCGTGGGAGTCTTCGCGACGAGCGATTTATTCTTTTCCGACGTTGGCGCACGAGCACTATCAAAGCTCATCGCTGGTATAACTATAGTCGTTGCGATCGCCCGGGCAACGCTCGAAAACCTCTTAACCTTCACGGCGATTAGCCAGATCTCTGAAGGAGCGATCGACGGATTGCTGCATCTTGGCGCAATAGCGGTTGTATTTACTGCTGTATATCTCGGGGTAGACGATCCAGATAAAATCCAGCGATATATCAGCAAAGCGGCAGAGGTTAATGAAGAGCTTGAGGCAGTAATATCGCGATTTAGAGAACTAGTAATGCGCTTTGGCCCCCGTGAAGAAGACATTGATAGGCTCGCCTCTATTATTGATCATAGAATTCGTATCCTTTCATATCTTGCTTACCGTACACTGCCTCGCAATCCATTTCGTGCCCTATACGTCCTTCTCACCGTAGAGTGGCGCGCTCCTTTGATTTGGTATTATCGCAAAGATATGAATATGCGCGTAATCAGCACTTTATGTGCTGGTTCAACTCTCTTATTCTTCTTGTTGGTAGCGGCCAAAGTCTGGGCTATACGGTGGATCGATGCTCCACTTATCATCGTAATTGCGTATTTTGTTTTTGTTGTGACGATCTCATGGTGCTTCATTGCTATGGTAGCCGCATATCGACTTTCCGAGTTAGATGGATATGTAAGACGTACACAAGAAAGCATAGATCGACGCATAAAAGACTTGGTTGAGACAATGATGCGACCCTAAGGACATGTCAAATGGAAAAGAATATCCCTGTCCGCGAGGTACGGAAGTTTCTTTCGCCGCGAAAGAACATCGACGTGATGCGCGTCTACTATTGCTACCAAATCGGATCAACGTTTACGAACCTCGGCCTGATGGAAAGCCAGATAATCACGGCAATGACGACCTGCGACCGAATAAAAGTCACCAAGGCACTGCAAGACGATGTTCCATTCTGGGACCAGATTGTACAGCGGCATTCCCATCTGGATAGCTCGACGCTTGGGAATCTTGTCACAATCCTTTCCAAACACAAAATCGCGGCCGCCGATCTTGCCTATCTCAGATGGGTGACGGCCAAACGCAACTTCTTTATCCATCGCTTTTTCGGCCACTACGCTTGGCCCGGCGATCTTAGCGAAGCTGCTATCCGAGTGCTGTGCCGGAGGTTGCGTTATCTCGAGTATGTCTTTGCGAGAGCGGGCAACCGAATTCACAAAATATTCAGTCGGGCCGGATTGGTAGAATACATGGATTTGGGCGAGGACGGCGCGTTGATCGCGAATGTGGGGTCATTAGAGGGTGAGGATGCCTGGCTGAAAGAGTTAGTGGTTGCGGAAGTGCGTCGGCATGCGAGGAGTCGGCGTTAGCGCGAGCGCCGGGGTGCGCTATGGTACATTGCACACGCGCTAAGCATCGCGCTAGACTTTCTTGAATCTGTCCAACAATGTGGTCGCATCGAGGTTTCGCGTGAACAACTGTCTCTACCAATGGCCCGACGCGGCCGCGATCATCGAACGGGCGGACCAAACCTAATGCCGCTCGATCCCGACGCCGCAACTCTGCTCGCCATGATCCGCGCGGCGGGCCGCCCGCCGTTCGAGACGCTGACGCCGGAGGAGGCGCGCCAGGCCTTCAACGCCGGGCGCAAGGTGACGGCGCCCGATCCGCAGGACGTGGCGGAGGTGCGCGATCTTGCGTGCCTCGGCCCGCACGGCGAAATCAAGCTGCGCGCCTATCGCCCGCGCGGCAGCGCGGCCGACGAGGTCCTGCCCGGGCTGATCTATTTCCACGGCGGCGGCTGGCTGCTGGGCGATCTCGAGTCGCACGACGCCGCCTGCCGGCACTATGCCAACGGCGCGCGCTGCCGCGTCGTCTCGGTCGATTACCGCATGGCGCCCGAACACAAATTCCCGGCCGCGGTCGACGACAGCGCCGCGGCCACGCAATGGATCGTCGCCAACGCCGCCACGCTCCGTATCAATCACACGCGCGTCGCCGTGGGCGGCGATTCCGCCGGCGGCAATCTGGCCGCCGTGCTCGCGATCATGGCGCGCGACGGCGACCTGCCGCCGCTCGCCTATCAGCTGCTGGTTTATCCGGCAACCGACATGGCGATGGTGACGCGCTCGTCGCAGACAGTGAACGAAGGGATTCTCACCACCAAGACGATGAAGTGGTTCATCGACCATTATCTGCGCGGCCCGAAAGACGTGATCGACTGGCGCGCCTCGCCGCTGCGCGCCGCCGATCTCACCGGCGTGGCGCCGGCACTGGTCTTGACCTGCTCGTACGATCCGCTGTGCGACGAAGGCATCGCCTATGCGCAGCGCCTCGAGCGCGAAGGCGTGCGGGTGACGCACGTGCATTATTCGGACGAGCCGCACGGCTTCGTCGGCCAGGGCAAGATCATCCGCGCCGGCAACACGGCGCTCGACATGATGGCGGCGGCGTTGAAAAAAGCGCTGTGGCCGCCCCCGCCGATCCCTTTTCCCAAGGCAAGCTGATGAGAGAACCCGCCGCACGCCTGTTATCGCGCCGTAGCTTTATCAGAACCACTGCCGCGCTCACGGCCGGATTCGCCGCGCCGGCGGTCCTGCGCGTGCGCGCGGCTTACGCCGCCTATCCCGAGCGCACGGTGAAGGTGATCGTGGCGAACACGCCGGGCGGGCCGTCCGATATCGTCGGCCGCATCGTCACGGCGGCGCTGCAGCAGGCGACCGGCAAAACCTTCATCATCGAGAACCGCGGTGGCGCGGGCGGCAACATCGGCATGGGTTTCGCCGCGCACGCGGAGCCGGACGGCTACACCATCCTGCTCGCCACCAACGCCTATTCGATCAACGTGGGGCTTTATCACCAGATACCCTACGATCCGTACAAGGACTTCGTGCCGATCAGCGAGCTTGCGGCTTCGCCCAACACCTTCGTGGTGCGCTCGGAGCTGCCGGCGACGACCATGAAGGAATTCGTCGCGCTCGCCCGCGCCGAGCCGGCGAAATACAATTGCGCGACGCCGCCGATCGGCACGGCGGCGCAAATCCAGCTGGAAGTGCTCAAGCTCAAGGAAAACCTGCCGCAACTCGAGGACGTCGTGTTCAAGGGCGGTGGGGACGCCTTTGCGGCGCTGCTGGCCGGCACGGTTCAGCTCTCCTCCGGCTCGCTGCCGCCGGCCCAGCCGCACATCAAGGTAGGCACTTGCCGCTGCCTCGCTGTCACCGGCGACGCGCGCTGGCCCGATCTCGCCGAGGTGCCCACCATGCAGGAGCAGGGTTACAAGGATTTCGTGTTCGCGACCGACACGGTGCTGCTCGCGCCCGCCAAGACGCCGCCCAAGATCGTCGCCTGGCTGGAGCAGGAGACCCTCAAGGTGCTCGCCACGCCGGAGATGAAGGACAAGCTTTATCAGACCGGCTTTCAGGTGCGGCCCAAGGGCGCCAAGGATGCCTGGGCGCGCGTGACCCGGGAAATCGAGCTTTACAAAGACATCATCGACCAGGCCGGAATAAAGAAGATGTAATCCTTACGTCCCTCGTCATGCCCCGCGAAAGCGAGGACTTAGGGTGGGCTAAGCGCCGAAGGCGCGTGCCCACCATTCAAATAAACGCGTGGGCACGCGCGGCCATCCGCCTTCGCGCTCCTCGCTTCGGCGGACTCAAGCGCGCCGTAGCTCACGAAGCGAGCGAAGGCGGGTCAGTTCACGTCAGAGGTTATTCGTGCTTCAGCCGCTCGGCCATGGCAATGCACTCGCGCGCTGGTGCTGCCAACGCCGCAAGGAAGCCTGCCTCGTCGTAGGCGTGCCTGGCAAGCAGCGCCGGCGGCGCGGGATTCAGAGGAACGACGATGCCGTCACCCGCGTTGCGCGGCTTGAGCCAAAGCGCCATCACGTACATTTCCGGAATGCGCAGAAGTCTCGCCTCGTACCGCCCGTTCGCGACCTCGGGCATTTTCTCGGCGGTCTCAAGCGCGGAGAGGGTCGAGCCTACGAATGGGCCGATGTTGAGGCTCGCGAACGATATCGGATGCCCCGCCCCGTCGAGGTCGACCTCCCCGGCGGCCAGGGGTTCCCCCGCGCTCGCGATCAGGAAACGCCACGCGGTCAGGCGCGCGGCCGCGAGCGGGCGGCGCTCGGCAATGTCATGGGGAGTCAAGTTGTAAGTCGCATGGGGCCGCGAGAGCGCCGGTGACCTGTCGGCCGCGGCAGTCGTCAGTCGCGGCGAGATTCTGTGCTCGCGCGCACTATCGATCGCGGCCGATACGCCGCCCTCGGCGAGCGCTCGGGCTTGCTCTGGCGGTTGCGGAAACTCGATCGGCATCGCATCACGCCTTCGTCAGATAGGTTTGGTCCCACTTTCCTGCTCCCTGGTAGTTTTTTTGCAAGGAGTCGAGGGTGATGAAGGATTCGCCCGACCCAGGGTCTGCGATCCAAACCGAGTTTTTCGTGCCGTCATAGCCATAGACGACAACCGCATGGCCGGTGTTGATTGTCCACTTAATCGCGCCGCAAACCGGACGGTTGGCATCGATCTGTGCCTTGATGCCCTTCATATCCAGGGGACCTGGGATAGTATGGTCGTAATTGCCGGTCGCGCCGAGTGCCGCGGGATATGTCGAAGGTTGGTTGCACGCGACGGTTGAGCCGTCCGCGCAACACGTGGTCTGGTGAAGGACTTTGTTGGCCAGCAGGCATTGGGTCCAGGGGCTTGTTTTGGAATAGAAAAGACTGACGCCGGCGGTCACCGCCGCCCAGCACCAATTGGTCTGCGTCTGCACTACGGGCGGGAATTTGAGCGCGTTTGACATGCGGCCAATGTAGGCCTTTCTCCTGCGCATTGAAAAGACGTTTTTCAAATACAGTTTTCGTCATCCCCCGCGCAAGCGGCGGTTGTAGCGGCGGGCTAAGGTCGCTGTAAGCGCGTTTACGCGCGCGGTGCTAGAGCGACCGTGCCCCCGTAACGAGCGAGGGTGGGCACGGGCCTGCGGCCCGTAATTAGCTGTGAACTTTCAGGAGGTTGTCCATTCGGTCCCGACGAGGAACGCTGAGGTCGCCAGACAACAGCGATTCGCGGGGGAACCGAATGGACACGCACAAGAATGCCCCTCTCACGCCGAAAGGTCGAGAGCTGATGGTCCGGGCCGTGGTGGATCAAGGACTTAGCAAGGCTGCCGCAGCACGAAACTTCAGCATCAGTGCCAAGACGGTCGCCAAATGGGTCAACCGCTTCCTCGCGCAGGGCGTGGACGGATTGCTCGATCGTTCCTCCAGACCCCTTTCATTGCCAAGCAAAACCCCAGCTTCAACCTGCGATGCCATGGAGGTGATGCGCCGCCAGCGCCACACCCAGGCGCATATTGCGGTTGCGTTCGGTGTCTCCCCGGCCACCGTCTCGCGTATCCTCAAGCCGCGCGGGCTGAGTCTGTTGAGCGCACTCGAGCCACAGGAGCCGAAGCGGCCGCGTTACGAACGCAAAACTCCCGGCGAGATCATTCACATCGACATCAAGAAGCTGGCCCGGTTCAGGAAAGTCGGCCACCGCATCACCGGCGACCGTACCAGTCACACCAACAAGCGCGGCGTCGGATGGGAGTTCGTCCACGTCGCGATCGACGACCATTCCCGCGTCGCCACCGCGCAGATCTTCCCTAACGAGAAGGCGTTGAGTTCAATCGCGTTCCTCGAATACGCCGTCAATTACTACCGCTCGCTCGGGATCACCGTATCCCGTGTCATGACCGACAATGGCTCCTGCTATCGGGCGAAGGACTTCGCCCGCGCCTGTGCGCGCCTGGGCATCAAACACCTGCGGACCAAGCCCTACACGCCCCAGACCAATGGAAAGGCCGAGCGCTTCATCCAGACCGCGCTACGCGAATGGGCCTACGCCACAGCCTTCGAACACTCAGATCAGCGCCGCAGCGAGCTCCCGGTCTGGCTCCATCGTTACAATTGGCACAGACCTCATGCTAGCTTGGCCAAACGAACACCCATCAGCCGCCTCGGCCTGACCGGGAATAACCTCTTGCAGACTCACACTTAGCCCACCCTACGGATCGTGACTACCGCACGAACTTATAGCGGAACCGGTCCCCGTCCGCCTCGATCAGGCCGGTGGTGGGCGTGGGGAAATGGATCGGCAGCACGAAGGTGTTGGTGCCGGCGGTGTCATTGAGGAACTTGCGACGCGACCGCTCGGCCTCCTTGGCGTCCCAGTCGAAGATGGTCGACCAGCCCGGCTCGCGGCACTGCAGCGCGTGATGCATCAGGTCGCCGATGACGACCGCGTGCTGCCCGCGCGAGCGGATGTTGACACAGCAGTGGCAGGGCGAGTGGCCGGGCGTCGGCGTGAGCGAGAAGGTGTCGTCGAGCTGATAATTGTCATCGACGAGCAGTGCCTGACCGGCCTTGACGATCGGCTCGCAGTTGTAGCCCCACACGTTGCCGCCGCCGCCGGGCCGGTTTTCCCCGCGCCGGTTCGATTCCTCCCACGCCGCGTATTCGCCCTTGTGGAAAATGTATTTCGCGCGGGGGAACGTCGGCACCCAACGGCCGTCGCGCAGCATGGTGTTCCAGCCGGTGTGGTCGATGTGCAGGTGGGTGCAGAAAACATAATCGATGTCCTCGAAGCGCAGGCCGGCGGCTGCGAAGCCGTCGAGCCACGGCTTTTTCGGGAAGTCGAACGGCGGCGGATAGCCCTTGTCCTCGCCGGTGCAGGTGTCGACCAGGATCGTGTGCTTGGGCGTGCGCACCAGGAACGTCTGATAGGTGATCACCATGCGGCCCGAGGTCCAGTCGAACACCTCGGAGTCCATCGAGGCGAGATGGCGCTTGCCCACCTCGGGATCGTAGCCGACGAACATGTCCTCCGGCTTCCGCCACGGCCCGTCCCGCTCGATGATGCTGGTGATGGTGACGTCGCCGATGGTGAGCTGTTTCATGGGGTTCCTTCCCAATTATTTGTAGCCCGCATGAGCGCAGCGAAATGCGGGGACGATCGCCCGAGAGGACCGGCCCCGGATTTCGCTTCGCTCATCCGGGCTACGATTACGCCGCGCTCGCCACCACCGGCTTCTCGTTGGTGCCGGTTTCCGGCATCAGGGCGGCGGCCTTGAACCCCGCCTGCACCTTCGGCACGGTCGCCTTCACGTCGGTGATCGGCAGGCCGTGGGTGGGCCCGATGACCTTCACGCCTAGCCGCGCGATGAGGTGGTCGAGCCGGTCGCAGTAGGCGTTCATGTCGGCGAACTTGGTCCAGAACAGCGCGAGATCGGCGAAGGTCGCCGAGACGTCCGGCAGGTCGAGCGACACCGCCTCCTCCGCCAGCAGCCCGCAATGGCCGTCCTCGTGATAATGGCTGTAGGCGAAGCCGTCGCCCGGGAACAGCACGCGCTCGCCGGTGTCGAAGCCCCACCAGGTGGTGCGCAGATCCCGGATCACCGGCTCGACCGCCATGAAGCTGCGGCCGCCGAGGTCGATCTCCTCGCCCTCCTGCATCGAACGCATACGGTGTTCGTAGTGCGGGAAGGCGAGGTGATAATCGCTTACGTCGCCGACCAGGATCGAGTCGGGATAGGTTTTCAGGATGCGCCCGAGCCCGCCGCAGTGCGGCGTCTCCTGATGGGTGACAAACAGATATTTGAGCGGCGGCGCGCCGCGCGCGAACAGTTCGTTGAGGTGCCGCTGAATGACCGGGAAGTCCTTGGGATGCCCCGTCTCCACCAGGCATGAGGCATTCTCGCCGGCGATCAGATAGGCGGCATTATAGCCGTGGTAGATCTTGCCCTTGTGGCGCTGCGCCAGGCAATCACCGATCCAGAACACACCCGGCGCGATCTCGCGCGGCATGCGGTCGGCGACGGGCGTGTCGAGCGGATTTCCGTTGCGTGAATCCCAGTCGAGCATCTCACCGCTCCTCGTCTCTGCCCACGTAACGCGAGACCATCACGCTCTTGTCGCAGTTTTTGAGAAACTCATCGAGCATCCGATAGTGGCGCGCGACCACGTTGCGTCCGCGTAGGATGCAGCCGTAGCCGGGCGCGATGGTCTCGATGTCGCAAGTGTCGAAAATCTTGTCGATGCCGCGGCGGATCGCGTCGGTGGGCGCGCCTTCGAGCCACCAGTAGCGCGTGTTGAGCATGAACGAGCGCACGTCGGCGAGCGAGGTCGGATCATTGTCGGCGTCGATGACGACCCACGGACCGGTTTCCGCGTCGCGCCACACGTGGGTGAAGAGATCCGAGGAGAACAGCGTCCGGGTCGCACGATCGTAGAGCCAGCGCGTCGCGATCAGGCGGATCGGCGCGTTATACACCTCGATCGTGCGGCCGCCGGCGCCGAGCTTGATCACATCGGAGCGCGTCACCGCCGTGACCTTCATCGAGGCGAGCACGTCGCGGCCGTCGGTCTTGGCGCCGAAGTCGAACCACAGCGCCGCGTCGATGTTGCTGGTGTAGCAGGTCTCGACGTTGAAATGCCCGGCGAAGGTCTCGACGTTGTTGATCGACATGAACTCGTTGAGCCGCAGCGGGAACAGCGAGAGCGGCAGCCCGGGCGCGATCAGCGATTCGATTTGCGCGCGGATGGTCGGCTCGTCCTTGCCGAAGCCGGTGTCGATCAGCATCGCGGCGTCGGGTTCGGTGAGCAGGTAGGAGTTGGCGGCGGAAAAGCCGCGCGCGCTCGCCGCGTAGGAACTGACCCGGCCGTCGAGCACGAATGGATTCTGCAGGGCGTAGAGCCGGCCGGGCGCAAGCGCCGCAACCCCACCGGCAAAGCGGGCCTCACGCGCCGGACGCGGCGCGGGCTGGGTCATCATGGACATGGCAGGTGAGATTAACGGCAGCGCAACGTAGGGCGCAAGCCGTAGGGCGCTTTAGCGGCGCGCAGCCGCGCCGTACCTCGCGCAGGCGGGTTGGCCTATTGCGCCCTACTCGTCCTCGTCGGCCGTCTGCACCAGCCGCGGGTCGCGCAGACCCGGGCAGTACCGCAGATCGGGCTCGAGGTAGAGCTGGCGCGCGCGCTCGGCTTGCGCCTGCGCGGCGGCTTTGCGCTTGGCCGCGTCGAAGGCGATCGCCGCGAGAGAAGGTAGAGGAAGCCTGGTCATGAATGCCCCCACCGATTTCGGTAGGGCAATCGTACCTCCTCTGGCCGCCGCAAAGGTTGCATTTATGCAACGGTCAAGAATATTCGCGACGCCGTAGCCCGGATGAGCCGCGCGCAGCGCGGCGACATCCGGGAATCCCGCATTTCGCTGCGCTCATGCGGGCTACGATCAAGCCAACCTCGGCGCCGCCTTGACCTTCTGCAGCTCCGGCAGCAGCTCGTCCGAGATCAGGCGCATGCTGGCGAGCGCGGTCGCGAGCGGCATGCCGACCCAGTGGGTGCGGATGAGGAGGTGATTGACGCCGAACTCCTCCCAATAGGGCTTGAGCCCGGCGTAGCAGTCTTCCGGCGAGCCGAGGATGAAGCGGCCCTCCATCAGCTCGTCGAGCGGCCGGGAAAAGTCGGTGTTGTCGGGCATCACCTTGTCCTGCCCCCACTTGGCGTAGTCGCGATATTTCGCCAGCAGGTAAGGCCCGGCCGTTTCCAGCGCCGTCGCCCGGTCCTTGGCGCAGTAGACCTCCTTGGCGACCGGCAGCTCGCGCGGCGCACCCTTGCCGATCGCTTTCAGTTCGGCGCGGTAGATCGCCATCTGGCGGCGGATGGTGTCGATGGTGGCGTGGGGATTGATCATCCAGGCGTCGGACAGGCGGGCGGCGCGCCTGACCGCCGGATCGTTGTTGGCGGCCATCCAGATCGGCGGATAGGGCTTCTGCACCGGCCGGATGTTCATGTGCACGTTGTCGAGCCGGCAGCCGGGGCCGTCGTAGGAGACGCGGTCCTCGGTCCAGAGGCGCTGCACCAGCGTGAGATATTCCTCCAGCAGCTTGACGCGCTGGCCTTTCGGCACGCCGAAGGCGTCGAACTCGATGTCGCGATAGCCCAAGCCGACGCCGAAGATGAAATTGCCGCGCGCGATCACATCGAGGCTCGCGATCGTCTCGGCGGTGTAGACCGGGTTGTGCAGGTTGAGCAGCAGAATGCCGAGGCCGAGCGTCATCTCGCCGGCTTCGGCGGCGAGTCGCGCCAGCAGCGGCACGCATTGGAGCTGTTTGTTGTCGCCCTCGTTGAGATAATGCTGGCCGGTCATGAGCGTGTCCCAGCCGCGGTCGCGCGCGTGGCGCACCATGACGAATTGCTCTTCGAGCGCGCCCACCATGTCGGTCGCGAGCCGGTGCTGGTTGGTGATGAAAATCCCGACTTTCATGCGATCCTCCAGGCGGCAACAAACAACGGCGTCATCCTGAGGAAGTCGCGCGCGCTTGCGCGCGACTGTCTCGAAGGATGGCAGCAAGCTCGGTGCGTGTGGCCATCCTTCGAGACGCGCGCTGCGCGCGCTCCTCAGGATGACGGTTGTGTTAGTTGCACCGATTAGGCGCCGGCCACCGCGATCTCCAGCGGGAAATCGTCGACGATCTCGTGGCCGCTGTCGGTGACGATGAAGGTGTGGCCGAGGAAAATGCCGAACATCCCATCCGGCGTGATCGGATTGGGCTCGGCCATGATGATCATGCCGGGCTTGAGCACCTGCTCGAACTGGGCCGCGCTGACGTGCTCGGCGGCGATGTGCGGATTGTCCGTGACCAAGTCGATGCCGTGGCACTGGGTCGGGCGCGACTGATAGCCGTTGTCGCGGAAGAAGCGGCTGGCAAGCCGCATCGCCTCGGCGGGCTTGCCCGGCGCGATCTCGGCGACGATCCGTTGGTACCCCGGCAGCGTGATCTCGTGCCAGAATTTCTTCACCATCTCGGTCGGCTCGCCGATGGTGATGGGCGAGCCGATCTGCGCGGTGTAGCCGCGATAGCCGGCGGCAAGCTCCATATTGATGATGTCGCCCTTTTGCAGCACGCGGCCGGAGGGCCGCGGGTTGCCGAAAATCATCGCCGGGTTCGCCATCGGGGTCGAGCCGATGATGAGAAAGTCGATGTCGCCGCCGCCTTCGAGAATGGCGGCGCCGGCCGCCGCGCGCAGTTCGTATTCCTTTGCGCCGGGGCGCGCGCGCTCGACCATCGCGTCCATGGCGTCGTGGCACAGCTTGCCGGCGATGCGCACGCAGTCGAGTTCCTCGGCGCTGTGGATCGACAGCAGTTCGTGCAGGAAGCCCTTGGTGAACACCAGCTCGGCGCCCGGAAGATTCTCCTTGAGCACGTTGTATTGATTGACCGGCAGGTAATCGCCGTGGCGCGGATCGATCTCCATCAGCCCGATGCGGCCGCGCTCGAGTTTTAGTTCGCGCAGGCGCTCGACCATGATGTCGGCGTAGCGGCCGCTGCGGCTGTGGCGTACGTCCTTGACGGCGATCTCGACCTGCCGGCGCACGGCCTCGGCGTGCGTGCCGCCCATGGAATAGATCATCGTCGGCTCGCCCTCGAGCGGAACGAGCACGTAGCTCGCGAGCGCGTGCCATTCCCAATGGCCGGTGAGCCACAGCATGCCGCCGCCGAAGCTCCAGTGGCTCGGCCCGCCCGGCACGATCAGCGCATCGAGCTTGTGCTCGCGCATTTTCGCCCGCAGCGCGCGGTAGCGGCGCTGATACTCCACCGGCGAGAATTGTTCCCACACCGCGTCGCGGTAATACGGCGTCTCGCGCATGTTGGCGAAGGGCAGCGACTGATCGAGCTTGCCGCGCACCTGCTCCCACGACTGCGGGCCGATCTGCGGCGGTCGGATGTTCATTTGATGGGGTCCTTACGCGTTTGTGATTGCGAGGCCCGCAGGGCCGAAGCAATCCAGGGGCCGCAGCACGACGCCCTGGATTGCTTCGTCGCTTCGCTCCTCGCAATGACGAATTTAATCGATCGGCTGGATATTGGCTTCCTTGGCGAGCTGCACGGTCGCGGTGAGGTCTTCGCGGAAGAACTTGCCGAACTCCTCGACGCTCATCTGTTCCGGCGAGACGCCGAGCTTGGCGAGCTTCGCGCGCAGCGCCGGCTCGGCGAGCGCCTTCTCGGTCGCGTCGTGCAGCTTATCGACGATCTCGCGCGGCGTCTTGATCGGCGCCGACACGCCGGTCCAGAAGCGGAATTGCGCCGCCGGGTATCCGGCCTCGACGATCGAGGGCACGTCCGGCAGCAGCGGAAGGCGGGTGGCCGAACTCACCGCCAGCACCGTGAGCTTGCCGCTGCCGAGCGCCGAAGCCGCGGCCGCGATCGGAATGAAATAGAAGTCGATGCGCCCGGCCATCACTTCGGTGATGCCGGTCTCGCGGAACGGCACGTGACGGACATCGATGCCGGCGGCGAGACGAAACCGCTCGGCCGCCATGTGCGAGGACGAGCCGATGCCGGCCGACGCGAAGGTGAGGGTCCCGGGCTTGGCCTTGGCGGCGTTGACGAGATCGGCGACCGTCTTGAAACCGCTTTGCGCCGAGACCACCAGCGCGTTGGGCTGGACGCCGAAGATCGCGACCGGAATGAAGTCGCGCACCGGGTCGTAGGGCAAGGTCCGGTGCAGCACCGACTCCGTCGCCATCGAGGACGAGCTCGTCACCAGCGTGTAGCCGTCCGGGTCGGCGCGGGCGACGGCGGCAAAGCCGAGCGTTCCGCCGGCGCCCGGCCGCACCTCGATCACGAACGGCTGGCCGAGGACTTGCGACACCTGGTCGAGCACGACGCGGCCGGTCGTGTCGGACGCGCTGCCCGCCGCGAACGGGCTGATCACCCGGATCGGCCGCGTCGGAAATTGCTGCGCGGTCGCCGCGGTCGCGGCCATGACTACGCCGGCCATGGCGGCAACGACGCGCATACTAACCTTCATTGAAACCTCCACTCCGCCGCAGATTATGCCGTAACCGCAAGGCTTTGCCCAGCGGCGCGGGTGCGGCATAGCGGGCGCAGTGCGGCTCCGCTTTTTGGAGTGAATGTCGCGTTAACCAGATGGGCCGCGGCTTGTTTCATCCCCTCACGCCGTGCCGTTGATGGCGAAATCGAACATGTGGAAGTTGCGCAAGGCCGCATGCGCGGCGCGCGCCGCATAAGCCGCGTTAAGCGGCCGGTTGAGGATGAATGGCACGCGGCTTTCGCTAAAACCCCCGTGCGTGCGCAAGGTGTGCCCGGCGAGCGCCTCGAGGTCGTGCGCGGCGGGCGTGGTGCCGATGCAGGTCTGCGCGTCGCTGATCACGACCACGTCGCCTTCCCGGTCGAGCGGCAGGTCGAAGGCGCGCGCCGCGGCCGCCTTGTCGTGCACCGCCTCGATTCCGGGCAACGCGCGCGCAAGCCGCATCACGGCGTCCGCCTCGGCGCTGCGGCAGTAGACGCGCACGAAGCTGCCGAGCGAGCCGTGGTGCGCGACGAAATAATCGGTGATCGGGCAGATCACCTCTGTCGTGCCCGCTCCGAACGCGCGGTCGAGTTCGTCCTGCAGCCACACCACCTTGAGCGAGCCGTCGGGATTTGCCTTCTCGCGCATGCCGTGGTCGGAGACGATGCCGACGACGGCGCCAAGCGCGTCCAGCCGGCCGAGGAACGCGTCGATGTCCTGATAATAGCGGTTCGCTTCCGGCGAGCCGGGCGCGTAGGTGTGCTGGACGAAATCGGTGAGCGACAAATACATCAGCAGCGGCCGCTGCGCCTCCAGGAGCTTCACGCCGGCCGCGAGCACGAACAGCGACAGGTCGGGCGAATACATGTCGGGCAGCGGCCGGCCGACGAGGTCAAGCACGTTCGCGATCCCGTTCTCGTCTTTGCTGCAGCGGTCGGCCTTTTCCGAGGAGAAATTGATCGCGCCGCCGGCGATGTCCATGTCCTTGCCGAGCTGCCGGCGCAATTTGTCCTTCGCGGTGATCGAGATCACCTTGGCGCCGCGCCGCGAGAACGACGCCAGCACGGTCGGCGCGCGCATCAACTCGGGCCCGGTCATCACCACGGCACGGCCGCTCTCCGGTTCGAGATAGAAGTTGCCGGAGATCCCATGCACCGCCGGCGGGCTGCCGGTGACGATCGACACGTTGTTCGGGCAGGTGAAGCCCGGGATCACGCACTGCGCGGTCGCCGCAAATCCTAAACGCATGAAGCGTGCGGTGTGCGGGACGACGCCTGCCTTGAGCGCGGCGTCGAGATAATCCGGATCGCCGCCGTCGTTGCAGACGACCACCACCGGCCGCTCCGGCCAGCGGTAGGTGACGCCGTTGACTTCGATGGGGATTGTTGCGCTTCTGGTGGCGGATTCGTTCACACGCATTGCCCGGGCATGACCAGGGCGCTCGGTAGCATTGCGCTGATGTCTTTGCACGTGGCGCGCAGCGGCGTATTCTCCGCCGACCGCCACGGAGTCCCACCCATGCCGCAACCCTCGTCCGAAACCACGATCCACGCCTATTGGCAGCCCGGCTGCACCAGCTGTCTGCGCATGAAGGAGTTCCTCACGCGCCACGGCGTCCCCTTCGTTTCGCGCAACGTGCTGGAAAGCGAGGAAGGCGTTGCCGAGCTGGCGGCGCTCGGCCTGCGCACCGTGCCGATCGTGCGGCGCGGCACCGATTGGGCGAACGGCCAGGTGTTGCGCGACGTGGCGCGCGTCGCCGGCATCCCGTGGGGCGGCGCGACCATGCTGCCGGTGCCGGAGATGTGCGGCCGGCTGGTCGAAATCCAAACGACCGCGCAGCGGCTGTTCGGGCAAATTCCCGAGGCGGCGATCGGCACGATGCTGCCGAACCGGCCGCGCAGCTATGGCCAGCTCGCCTATCACATTTTCAACATCGCCGACGCGTTCCTCGAGCACGAGGTCGGCGGCCTGCCGCTCAAAGAGGGGGCCTATGGCCGGGTGCCGGCGCCGGGCGCCGACAACAAGGCGGCGATCCTCGCCTACGGCGCCGACGTGCTGCGGCGCTTCGAGGCGTGGCGTGCGGACCGCCTCGGCAGCACGAACTTCACCGAGAAGGCGCGCGTCTACTACGGAGACGTTACGCTGCACGATTATCTCGAACGCACCGTGTGGCATTCCGGCCAGCACGTGCGCCAGCTCGTGATGGTGCTCGGCTTCCTCGGCATTACGCCCGACCGCCCGCCGACCGGGGCGACCTTCGCGGGCCTGCCGATGCCGGAGAAGGTGTGGGA
>JAFAUQ010000143.1 GCA_019243195.1 Hyphomicrobiales bacterium | reverse complement strand
ATACTCCTTGCACATTTTCATCACGTCGTGCCGGCACGCGCGCTGTTCCGCGGGCGTGCCCTGGAAATTGGGAAACGGCAGCGGAAGCGGCGGGGGACCCTGGGCAAACGAAGCGTTCGCGCTTAGCAACAAAGCGGCCAGGATCAGGGCCGTGCAGCGAATCATTGACGTACCTCTTTGCATTGCCGGGCGATGACGCACTGCCGTCCCACCCATGTCAATCTGCTTCTAGTGCCGCGAACCCGAAGTTCGCACCACAATTGCCGCGAGTCCCGTTGCGAACTTCGGGTTCAATGCGGCACTAGAATCATCGAGTTGCTAGTGCCGCGAACCCGAAGTTCGCATCATAATTGCGGCGAGTCCGATTGCGAACTTCGGGTTCAAAGCGGCACTAGAATCATAGAGTTGCTAGTGCCCTTCGATTCCGAAGTTCGCAAACGAACGTGCCGCCAAATGATGCGAACTTCGGAATCGGGGCACTAGGTCGCTTCATGGGCACGGTCTGGCGTGATCCGATTGGGAAATGCTCCCGGTTCGTCGTATAGGTTCTCATCGTTGCCGGCGAAAGGATTGACCGATGAAAAGCAGCATATCGATTCCGGTTGCCGTGGTGATCGTGGCGATGGCCGGCTGCGTCGGCGCGCCCTGCGCGGCAATGCCGGTGGCCCCGCTTGCTGCTGCGTCGGATGACGGGTCGGTCCAACAGGTCAACGGCGTACGGCACCACCACCGTCACCATTTTCACCTGTGGCGCCCGCTGCTCGAAGTTTATCCCGGTCTTTATTATGGCTGCCGGCCGGGTTGGTATTGTTTCGGTCCGCCGCTGCGGCCCAACTTCAGGCGCGCCTGGTATGGCGGCTTCAACTCCATTTACGGCTATCAGGGCGCGCGCTGGCGGCCGCCGCGGCGAAGCACCGGAAGCTGACGGACCGGTCCCCTCGCCTTCCGCGCCCCTCGACGTGATGTTATCGTGACCCCGCAACCCAGTAGTCTTCTGGGATAACTCACATCAGCATGGGGAGGCGATACATGACAGGCTGGAAGTTCGCTGCCGCCGCGCTTGCGCTCTCGGTCGGAGCGTTTGCAGCCGTGCCGGCGCAGGCATGGAAGCGCGGCAACGTCGACGTGCTCGCGACCCTGCCGTTCGCGTCCGGCAGCGTCGAAGGCATTACGGTCGGGCCCGATGGCAATATCTACGCGCCGACCTTTGGTTTCAACGCGAGCGGACCGCTCAGCGGCAACGCGCTGCTGTTCAAAATCACCCCCAACGGCAAGGTCAGCAAGGTGACCATCGCCAATTCAAGTCCGCACATGCTCGGGCTGCGCTTCAATCCGGCGACCGGCGCTCTGTGGGTATTGGATTTCGGTGCTGGCAAGGTCTTGTCAGTAGACCCCAACACAGGTGGGTCGACCCTGTTGGCCGGACCGATCGCCAATTCCGGACTCAATGCGCTCACGTTCGACAGCAGCGGCAACGGATATGTGTCCGACTCCTTCAACGGCACGATCTGGAAGATCGGCCCGCATGGCGGTGGGGCGACCAGTTGGAAGACCGATCCGCTGCTCGGCAACGGAGGCGGCGCGCTCACCCCGCCGTTCGGCGCCAACGGCGTCGAGTTCAGCAACGACCACTCGAAACTGTTCGTCGCCAACACGGCGTTCCATCAGATCATCCAGATCGCGGTGAATGGCGACACCACCGCCGGCGCGGCGTCGATCTACGTCAGCGGCATCAACGCGCCCGACGGCATCGCCATCGATAAGCAAGGCAACATGTGGATCTGCGCCAACCAGGAGGATGAGATCGTCGTTCTCGATCCGACCGGGAAGGTGATCGCCAAGCTCGGCGATTTCGGCGGCATCGACGAGCACGGGATCGCCAAGGGTCTCCTGTTTCCGGCAAGCCTCGCCTTCAGCAACGACGGCTCGACCCTCTACGTCTCCAACCTGACGCTCTACCTGCCCTTTGCCGACCCGAACCCCGGCAACATCGCGATCGACTCGCCCTGGATGCTGCAGGTGAAAGGCTACACCGTCTCCTCCCTGTCGACGAAAATCCCACAATTCCCCGACGGACCGTAGCAGCAAATACCGCCGTCATCCTGAGGAGCTCGCGCGACTTTGTCGCGCGAGCGTCTCGAAGGATGGCAGTACGCGCGGTGTTTGTTTCCATCCTTCGAGACGGCCGCTCGCTAATGCGCATAGCCGACGCTCCGCGTCGGCGTTCTTCCCTACTAAGAACGGCGGCCGAAGGCCGCCTATGCTCCTCAGGATGACGTTTGTGTTTGTTGCACGCCCTCACAGTCATCACTCTTCATACATCGGCTCCGGCAGCCCGCGGACGCCGACGTCGAGGGCGAGCAGGCTGCCGGCGTAAGGCTCGGCCTTAAGTTTCTCCGGCGGCAGGCGGAAGCGTGCCGTCGTGACGTAGAGCGTCGCAAGGTCGGGGCCGCCGAACGCGCAGGCGGTCGGCCGGCTCACCGGCAGCGCGACCGTGCGGTCGATCCGGCCGTCCGGCGCGTAGCGGATCAGACAACCGACATCGAACGCGGCGTTCCACATAAAACCTTCCGCATCGACCGAGGAGCCGTCCGGCACGCCGGGCCCGTCCATCGTCGCGAACACGCGGCGCGCGCCGAGGGTGCCCGCGGTGAGATCGAAGTCGTAGACGAAGATCGTGCGCACGTGGCTGTCGGCGAAATACATTTTCTTATCGTCCGGGCTGAAGCAGACGCCATTCGAAACCCAGATATTGTCATCGACCGCATCGAGCCGGCCGCGCGTGAGCCGATAAAGGCGGCCGCTTGCGCGTTCCATGGTCTTGCTCATCGAGCCGACCCAGAACCGCCCGCGCGCGTCGCAGCGCCCATCGTTGAGGATGTTGACCGCGCCGCCCGCTTCCGGATCGGCGATGCGCTCGAGCCGGCCGCCCGCCGGATCGTAGCGCGCTAAGCCGTTGCGCCCGGCAATCAGCAAGCCGCCGCCGGCGCAGGGCGCAAACGAGCCGAGCTTTTCCGGCGGCGTGAAGCTCGCGAGCGTTCCCGTTGCCGGATCGAGCCGGTGCACCGCCGGCTTGAACGCGTCGATCCAGTAGAGCGCGCGCTCGACCGGATGCCAGCGCGGCACCTCGCCGAGCACGTCGTTGGTCTGCGCCACGCAGGCGATGGTGGGCATGATGTCTCCGATGACTGTAGCCCGCATGAGCGCAGCGACATGCGGGGCAGCATCCCCGGATATCGCCGCGCTTCGCGCGGCTCATCCGGGCTACATCTTCGCGAAAAACTCCGCCAGGCGGTTCTTCTGCAGCTTGCCGGTGACCGTGAGCGGCAAGTCGGCCTCGGTCACGAACTTAACGAGCCGCGGAATCTTATAGGCGGCGAGCGCGCGCCGGCAGTGGGCGAGGAGATCGGCCTCGGCGATCGTCCGGCCTGCCTCGCACACGATGAGCGCGGCGATCACCTCGTCGCGCCGCGCGTCCGGAACGCCGGTGACGCAGGCGAGCTTGACGCCCGGGTGCGCCATCAGGGTCTCCTCGACCTCGACCGGCGCCACGTTGATGCCGCCGGTCTTGATCATCTCCTTGATGCGGCCGCGGAAGTATAGGCGTCCTTCGGCGTCGAGCATGCCGAGGTCGCCGGTGACGAAATAGCCGTCCGCATCGAAGGCCGCGCGGTTCTTCTCCTCGTCTTTGTAGTAGCCGACGGTCACGTAGCCCTTGACGCGAATTTCGCCGACTTCGCCGGGGCCGAGCGGCCGCCCGGTCTCATCGACGATGCGCAGATCGACGCCCGGCAGCGGCCGCCCGACGCTCGTGGCGCGAATATCGAGCGGCTCCGCCGCATCGGTGACCGCGCAATTGCCGTAGGTTTCCGTGAGCCCATAGATGTTGCAAATCTCGCGCGCGCCGAGATCGACCACGCGACGGATCTGCTCCGGCGTGCCGACGGTGCCGCCCGAGCGCAGGCTCGTTAGATCCCGCGCCGGGCGGTCGGGATGCTCGGCCATGGCCTGCACCATGTTGGGCGTGCCGTAGAACAACGTGCAGCGCTCAACCTCGATCAGGCGCAACGCCTCGCCCGGCTCGAAATGTTCCTGCAGCACCACGCAGCCGCCGTGCGTCAACAGATTGAACAGCGCGTTCTCGCAGCCGAGCCCCCAGAATAAAGACACCGCGAGCCACAGCCGGTCGCATTCGGTGACGTGCATGCGCTCACCGATTTGCCACATGTTTTCGATCAGTGCGTAATGCTGCAGCTGCACGCCTTTCGGCGTCGAGGTCGAGCCCGAGGTGTAGAGCAGATAACACACGTCGCGCGGGTCGATCGCGCGCGCGGCGCGTTCGATCACGTCATTGGGAACAGCGCGCCCGCGCGCGTAAACATCCGCGAAGGCGAGTGATTCTTTGTAACCCCGGCTGCCCACGTGCACGATGCCTTCGAGCCCCGGCAAGGTCGCGGCGAGCGGCTCGAGTTCGCCGAGCAGGGCGAAGTAGTCGTATTTGAGGAAATGGTCGCTCGCGATCAGCATTTTCGCGTCGGAATGAGCAAGCGCGTAGCAAAGCTCGCGCGTGGTCACCCAGGTATTGACCGCGACCATCACGGCGCCGAGCGCGCAGATCGCGAGGTCGGCGATGATCCACTCGGGCCGGTTGGCCATGAGGATCGCGACGTGGTCACCCTTGCGCACGCCGAGCGCATGGAGCCCCTTGGCGAAGGCGCGCACCTCGTCGCGCAGCTGCGCATACGTGTAACGCGTGCCGCCGCCCACCAGCGCCTCGCGCGCGCCAAACCGCGCCGCCTGCTCGTCGAGCAGGCCCGGCACCGTGCGGCTCGTGGGCATTGTGGACATTTGCCATCCGTAGGGTGGGCTAAGCGCCGAAGGCGCGTGCCCACCAAACAACGCGTGGGCACGCGCGCCCATCGGCGCGCTTAGCACTACTGAGTCAGAAGGTCGCACAGGAATGTAGCTGCGAATCAATCATTTGTGGAGGTTCAGGCTTGGCACGAGGAGGCTGGGATGAAGCTCCGGGAACAAGAGGAGAGTGCGAGTCGATTTGAGAAGTATGTGGAAGGGCTTGCCGGCGTCATCGGGCATGCGGATAGGGTTGGCCCCCTGCACGATTATTGCATCGGGCTGGTATTGCCGGGCGAGCGCAAGAGCGTGGAACCGCTAGCCGGAAAGACAGATCCCGATCGGATGGAGGCGCAGCATCAATCGTTGCTGCATTTTATCGGCATCTCGGAGTGGTCGGACGAACGAGTGTTGGGGAAGGTGCGCGAGATGGTTCTGCCGGCGATCGAGCGGCACGGACCGATCGAGGCCTGGATCATCGATGATACTGCGTTCCCGAAGCAGGGACGGCACTCGGTTGGTGTCAAGCACCAGTATTGCGGGCAGCTTGGCAAGCAGGCGAACTGTCAGGTAGCGGTATCACTGTCGATTGCCAATCACCACGCCAGCCTGCCGATAGCCTATCGGCTCTATCTGCCGAAGGAATGGGCGCAGGACATGGCGCGACGCGAGAAGGCACATGTTCCCGAAGCGGTGACGTTCAAGACGAAGCCGCAGATAGCGCTCGAGCAGCTGCGGGCGGCGCGGCAAGCCTACGTTCCGATCGGGACCGTGCTGATGGATCCGGCATACGGCAACGACGCGCGGCTGCGCACGGGCGTGAGCGAGCTGGCCCTGAGCTATGTGGCTGGGATTCAATCGAATTGCCTGGTCTGGCCGCCCGGTACCGAGCCACGGCGGCGGGGCAAACCGATCAACAACACCGGGCGGCGCGACGAGCCTGATCTGATCTCGGTCAAGAAGCTCGCGCGCGGCCTGCCGAAAAAAGCCTGGCGCACGATCCGCTGGCGCGAAGGTTCGGCCGATTGGCTCTCCTCACGCTTCGCGCGCGTGCGCGTTCGTGCCGCCCACCCTTACCTGCTGCCTGAACTAATAACGCCGGAATGGCTGCTCATCGAGTGGCCCGAGAGCGAGGCCGCACCCACCAAATATTGGCTCTCGACACTGCCGGAGGATGTCACCTTCCGAAAGCTAGTCGGGCTGGCCAAGCTGCGCTGGCGCATCGAACGCGATTATGAGGAACTCAAGCAGGAGGTCGGCCTTGGGCACTTCGAGGGGCGCGGCTGGCTCGGCTTCCACCATCACGCAAGCATGTGCATCGCAGCTTACGGATTCCTGATCTCCGAGCGGGAGACGATCCCCCCCTCAGGATCTCGTCCCCCCGCGCTGTTCGCGCAATCTGCCCTACCCGAAGCTTATCGACCCCGAGGATCCGCCCTTGCGGCCTGAACGCCACGTGCCAAACTCGATCGCAACCATGCGCCTGCGCTTAATCAGAGCAGTTGTACATAGCCTGCCCCGCTGCCCTACTTGCGGCGCCGCAGGTCAACGACACAGGCCGAAGAGATTGTGACGCAGTAGTGCTAAGCGCGCCGATGGGCGCGCGTGCCCACCATCCATCGTCACACGGTGGGCACGCGGCCTCCGCTTCGCTCTGTCCGCTTAGCCCACCCTACGGATCTCACATTCCAAAACGAGGAGACGCACAAATGAAAATCGGATTCATCGGCCTTGGCATGATGGGCCGCGGCATGGCCGCCAATCTGCAGAAGGCCGGCTACGCGCTCGTTGTCCACGACCTGACGCGGCAGGCGGCCTCGCATCATCTCGAGAACGGCGCAACCTGGGCGCCGACGCCGCGCGCGGTCGCCGAGGCATGCGACCTCGTCTTCACCTCGCTGCCGACACCGGCCGACGTCGAGGAAGTGGGCCTCGGTCAGGAAGGTCTCGCCGAAGGTTTCCGCGTCGGCGCGGCGTGGTTCGATCTTTCCACCAATGCGGTCGATGTCGTGCGGCGGCTCAATGCGACCTTCGCCGCCAAGGGCGTCGATTTCCTCGATGCGCCGGTGAGCGGCGGCCCGATCGGCGCAACGAGCGGCAAGCTTGCGATCTGGGTCGGCGGCGACAGGGCGGTGTTCGATCGTCACAAAGCGGTGCTCGACGCGATGAGCGATCAGGCGCGTTATATCGGCCCGGCCGGCGCAGGCGCGATCGCGAAGCTCGTGCACAACGTCGCCTCGACGACGATCAACGCCGTGGTTACCGAGGCGCTGACCATGGGCGTTAAGGCGGGGCTCGATCCGCTGCCGCTGTGGGAAGCGATCCGCACCGGTTCGGCCGGACGCATGCGCAGCTTCGACGGCGTCGGCCGGCGGTTCCTGCTCGGCCGTCTCGACCCGCCGAATTTTCAGCTCCGGCTCATTCAAAAGGATGTCCTGCTCGCGTTGCAGCTCGCGAAGGAGACGAACGTTCCCATGCGGCTGTGCACGCTCGTCGCGCAAGACCTCGCCGAAGCGATGAACCGCGGCTGGAGCGGGCGCGACAGCCAATCGGTTCTGCTGCTGCAGCAGGAACGCGCCGGCATTCCACCCATCGCCTTGAGCGAAGAACAGATCAAAGGCGTGATGGAGCGAAACTGAGCTTATTACTGCGCTCGTCATCGCCCGCGAAAGCGGGCGATCCAGTAAACACAGACCTATCAAAAAGAACCGCGGCTGGTGTTTACTGGGTGCCCCGCTTTCGCGGGGCACGACGAATCGAGAGTTGCATCACGCCGTGATATCGACCTGCGTGCCGACGCCGGACCCGAGGTTCGCCAGGCGGTTCATGTTCTGCTCGGCCGAGGCGAGCAGGTTCGCGACCGATTGCCCCTGCTGCGCGTCCATGCGCGCCATCCGCGCCGCGACAGCCATCTGCATGTTGGCCATCTGGGCGGCAACCAGCGCGGCGGCGAGTGAAGCGGGGTCCATCGGAGCGAACGTAGAAATCGGGAGTGGGCGAGGGTCGGTGCCGATCTGGCAGCGATAATACGGCGGCAACGTTAATGAACTGCTGCGCTCCATCGGCGAACGACCGACGGATTCCCATATAAGCAATAAAAGAGCCAGATGGGCCGGTCAAAACGCTTGGCGGCTTCTTCTTTGGCGCGCCGCAGCGCCTGACCTGCCGGCAGTCCGGCAAGCGCGAATTGTTCGTAAAACAGGCCGGCAAACTCTATCGCCTCTTCCTCGGGAATCGGTCCAAGTGTTCCGATAAAGGGACGAGCACCGGCATAGTAGAACTCTCGACCGAAACTTTGAAATTCAGAGAGAAACAATTCGGGTTCGCCTGAATTACAAGCGTTTGCGAAAACGACGGCTCCCCATTTCAGCCCGAGGGCGTGCGCCTGGCCGGGCACGAGTTGCCCGCCGACACCGGGTTTATAGCTAAGATGATAAGTAGGAGCTCTGCGGCCATGACAGGTGAAATGTACAATGTCCCTGCCGCGCACGCGGTCGCAAAGTTCATTCCAGTCGCCTTCTATTAACGCCGGCTCGGCTCGCTTGGCCATTGTGCCGAATGTACGATGTGCAATGCGCTTTGGTTCGGCGACCTTGTCGCCAATTATGAGCAAAGCCCGGTCTATCGCTCTGGGCAATGGCGCGGGCTGAGCGACCTTCGCGCTGGCAGGCTTTGTCATGACTGGGGCCCTCACCAGAATGAAACGATCAGCCCACAGTTTTTCGGTTGGACCGCACGCCAGCAGCTCCCATGGGATCCAGTCCGCGTCACTATCAACTACCACGAGGGCATTCTCATCTAGTTCGTTGAGCGTAACAGCCAGGGTGGGAGGTGCAATCTGAGCGTAAAGGCGATGACCATGTGCCGAGAGTTGCGCACGAACACCCGCCATGTCGGTCGGGGATAGTCGGTCTTTCAATATGCTGCGGATCAATGGCCCTTGTTGCTCAGCGCAACGTGACGCTTCTTGCAGGTCGAAAGGTCTTTCGGAGTTGCCCAGGGGCTGAAATCCGCCATCTGGAGTAACAATGCTCCACTCGAGTTTCCTATCCGGCAAAGTGCTTACCCGCAACACGGCTTGCGCGCTCTCGTGCAGCTGCAAGGTATCGGGATCGATCGGATCGAGCACGATCGCGGCCGCTTCACCACGCCGCGGCTCCGTCGTGACATGGGTGACCACGCAGCAATGACCAACGATCGCGGCGCCCAGCATAAATTTGATGTCGATAGCCTGCTGACCGGCGGTGCGTGCGCGCAAATGGAAGACCGCGGTATCGGATGCTCCATCACGAGACACGCTCATAATCATTCGGTCGACTGCAAGAAAAAAGCCTGGGGCTCGAACCGTGACCAACAGCTCGACTTGATCCTTGTTTCTCGGAAATTCGATGCGAATCGGCGGCGAGCTTGCTCCCGTAGAGGCTAACAGCAGCTGCACCGAAAGCTTCTCCTCGTCCCCCAGTCTGCAGAATTCCGGGAAAGATATTTGTGGATATCGAGCTTGGGCAATTGCCGGGACGCCGCGAAAGGAAGCGAACAGGCGTGATATCGAATTCAGAAAGCCGGCTGCAAGCTGAACCTCGGTGGCGTCGTGATACCGGCTTCCTACGTCACCGACGATGTCAGGCATGATGGCGATTGCCTGGCTGAGAATGGATATGCACACCGACGGGTCACGCATCCAGTTTCGGGCCGGAATTCTTGCCGAAGCGATTTCGCATAGCCAATCAAGTTGTCCAGGGTGCAACTCAGTGCTGTCGATGTGATGAAAGCGGATGCCGAGATCCTCATCTTTCCCTACGATGCGCTCGAGTAGATCCATGGCGGCCGGCCGCTCCGATGCGGACGGCAGGTAAAGTGCCGACCAGACAAGTGGTGGCAAAGCCGCCGAAGCCGACATTCGCGCCGCCACATGCGCCGCTCGAACCCTCAGCTCGTTTGGCCACGCAATCGCCGCACTGACGACGGCGAATGCAGTTTCCGCATCCGCGAACTTCTCTAGAATTTGGGCCGCGAAAAATGCAGCAAGGTCGTCCGGCGTTATGTACGGCGGCAGGGTGAGGCCCCAGCTGTCCTTCTCCATTGAATGGACGACCTCGGCGCCGGGACGCGGACCGCGGTCTCCAGCGAGCATCGCCAAGAGCAAAGGTGACGCGTCGCTCCCCAACGCAGAAAGGGTGAACCCTGCGATACCTCGGACCCATGCGTTTCGAGAGGTTACTGCGACTTCAACGAGACGCTCCGCCGCGTCGCAGGTTCTTTGAGCCTCAAGATGCTCGAGTGCATCAGCAAATGTTGTTTCGATTACTCGTTTCAATTCGATGCGATTATCAAGGTCTGTCGCTTCTCTTTTCCAGAAAGAAAACCGGCGGAGAGCGATACTCGCGCGCTCTTCGATCGGATCAGTCAACGCCCGTTCGGTTTGTGGCTTGCCGCACCCTTCGCCGCGGGACCACGCCGCAAACAGCCAGCTCAACAGCCGATATGAGCGGTTTGGAAGAGACGTGCGGCGAATTCTTCCAACAGCATACTCTTCCCACCTGGGATAATCTTTCGCGAGGGCGCGCCGGACGGATGAAACGTCATCCTGGAGCAACTTCGCAACCAGCGGAAGCGGGTTTCCACCCGCGCCGGCCAGCGCAAGCGCTATATTGGCAGTTTCTTCGACGGGTAAAGTGCTAAGCTCCGACGCTCGACCCTCAAGCAGGTCCACTGCGGCTGTTGGCGCTAACGACAAGGCGGCCCGCGCCGCACCCAAGCGGATCCACTGACTAGGATCGCGGAGCGCAGCCGATAAGCCGCGTATTGGTTCTTGACCCACGGTTATTAGTCGTCTCCGAGGAATTCACTGGTGCGCTTTGTGCCGATGAGCAAAAGGGAGATAGCCAAATAGAGGAAAAATCCCACAGCGAGGCCCACTCCGTAATAGTCGAACCGAGTGGTATCGGCCGGGAAAAGTGCAAGAACAGCTCCGCCACCTACGGCGCCGATTACTGTGGCAATGTCCGAAATACCGGACCCCGACTTGTGTCTTAGGGTTCGATAAGTGATGAAACCAACTACTGCCCCAAACCAAAAAGCTCCTGAGGAGAACATCCGAACTCCCGCGCATCGATCAACGAATTTGTTGGGCGGCCGATTAGAGGACAATCTCCCATTGCAAGTCAACCGGCTTGATGGCCCCTGGGTGGTAATGGAATGTCGGATTCAATGGCGCTGCAGCTACCTACTGGAGGGCTCGACATGAAATGCGATCCGGAGCGGCTTCGCGGAATTCTTCCCCTGTGTTGGTCGGTCGAAACGGACCCGCAGTGGCTGCCGGAGAACCCCGCGCGCGGCCAGTGCAACGCCACCTCCCTCGTGGTGCAAGACCTTTGCGGGGGCGAGATTCTCAAAACCGAAACACCGGGCGGTTGGCACTTCTATAATGCTGTCGCGGGTCAGCGCCACGACCTGACCGTGAGCCAATTCGCGACGCCGGTGACCTATGGCGATAAGCCGAGCAACCGTGCCGAGGCATTGGCAGGCACGACGAAGGAAAGCTACGCTCTTCTCAAAGCACGGGTGGCGAGGCTTTTGGCTTAACGCAGAAGATACGCGAGCAAGGGAGATTTAGGTGACTGTCGAGCGGATCGATTATCAGGCCGGCGGGGTGCGCGGCAAAGGCGCGCTGGTATGGAATGAGAAGGTCGCGGGGAAACGTCCGCTGCTGCTGGTGATGCCGAATTGGCTCGGCGTCACGGACAATGCCATCCGGCGGGCGCAAAAGATGGCCGGCGACAAATACGTCGCCTTCGTCGGCTGCATGTACGGCGAGGGCAAGACCTGCGCCGGCCCGCCCACCTCGCAGGAATGGATGATGGCGGTGCGCGCCGATCGCGTCGAGGGACGCAAGCGCGTCAATGCCGCGCTCGCCACCCTCGTGGCCGAAGCCGACAAGCGCGGCATCGGCGATGCCGGCAGAAAGGCGGCGGTCGGCTTCTGTTTCGGCGGTGGCAACGTGCTGGAGCTTGCGCGCAGCGGCGCCGCGCTTGACGCCGTGGTCTGCCTGCACGGCGACCTGCAGACCGCGCTGCCGGCGAAAAAAGGCGACATCAAAGCCGCGGTGTTCGTCATCCACGGCTCCAAGGACCCGGTGGCGCCGAAGGCCGATCGCGACGCGCTCGAGGCCGAGCTGGACGGTTCCGGCGCCAACTGGCAGATGCTCGATTTCGGCGGCCGGCTGCACTCCTTCGCCGAAGAGGAAACCATGATGAAGGGCATCGCCGCGTTCGACGCCGGCGCCGCGCATCAGACCTACCGGATGCTCGACGACTTCATCCAGGACGCCTTCAACAAAAAACTCTGAACGGTTTGTGCGTTTGTAAATGCGCCCTCTCCCCTTGCGGGGCCCCTTGCGGGAGAGGGCTGCTCGATCCATTCAACAAATTCGGGTGGGTGAGGGGTACAGGCTTTGACCCCTCACCCGACTGACCTTGTTGAGCCACCGGGATGCCCTCTCCCGCAAGGGGAGAGGGCGCGGCAACAGGCGCCGCGTTTGCGGCGCGGCCTTGCCTTACTGCCCGCTGAACAGGTTCTGCGGAATATTCGCCTTGGAGAAGATGTAGTCGCGCGAAGCCTCGAGCTGCTGGCGTAACCGGTCGAGGTCGACATCGAGCAGCTGTCCCTTCCACTTGCGCACCTTGCCGGCCACGATCACGGTCTCGACGTTGGTGCGATCCATCAGCGACACGACCGCGCCGGGCACCTGGTTGAGCGGCACGACGTTGAGCCGGGTGGCGTCGAGGATGAGGATGTCGGCCTCCTTGCCGGGCGTGAGCGAGCCGGTCTTGTGGTCGAGCCCCAGCGCCTTGGCGCCGTTGATGGTGGCGTAGCGCAGCACGTCGCGGGTGGTGAGCGGGGCCGGAACGCCAGCGGGCAGCGGCGGCCAATATGGGAAATTCCCCGGCACCGTGGTGGCGCTCGACGGCAGACCCCAATCCAGCGGGTTCGGCAGGTTGGACCCGGGAACCTGGTTGGGGCTGTCGAGGGTCATCTGGTTCACCAGCATGCGCTGCAAGTTCATGGCCGAGCGCATCTGGGTGAAGAAGTCGGCCGTCAGGGTGCATTCGACGTCGACCGAGAGCGAGGGCTCGAACGGATTCCGCGGGGTGCTCATGCTCTGCATGCGCAGAATCGGCGGCATGCCGTGCCGCATGTTCATTTCGATCGGGAAGGCGATCGAGACCTGCGCGCCGTTGTCGTGCACCGCCTTCCAGCCCTTATCGGACATCCCGGTCATGTGAATGAACAGGTTGTCGGGGCCGATTTTCAGCGGCTTGTTCGTGATGGTGTTGTTGCCGCCGGTGCCGTCCGCGAGCGCGTCGAGGATCGGGCGGATGCCGAACGGCGAGAGGATATGCGCCGCGATCGGAATGCCGATATCGCGCCCGATCGACCATGCCTTGGTGTAGGTAGGTTGCCCGATATAGACCTCGCCGCCCATGATCATGGTGACGAGCTGGTCGGTCGAACGGAAAAACTGATTGTGAATGCGGTAGGCGTCCTGGGGATACGCGTACCCGGCGGGGGACGGGATGATGCCCTGGCCCGCGCCTTCGAAATAGCCGAAGGCGGCGCGGCGCCCGGTATCGAACAGCGCCTGGACGGCGGCGTCCGAATGCTGCGGCGAGTAATGGATCTGCGACACGTCGTGCACGGTGGTGACGCCGTCGTCGAGCTGCGAGAGCCCGCCGTATACCTCGTTGATGTAGACGTCCTGCGGCCGGTACACCGGCGCGAATGTCAGCAGGATGAATTCGAAGTAGGCCGTGTTTCCGCTCGGCCCGCTGCCGGGATCGGTGATCAGGATGCCGTCGGCGAGGAAGCTGCGCAGCGCGGTCTCGAACTGATGATGGTGGGTATCGATGAAGCCCGGCATGACGATGCGCCCGCGCGCGTCGATCACGTCGGCACCGCCGGCCGACAAGTTCGGCCCCACGGCCAGGATTTTCTTGCCCTCGACCAGCACGTCGG
>JAFAUQ010000145.1 GCA_019243195.1 Hyphomicrobiales bacterium | reverse complement strand
ATCTCCGGCTCGCGCCACGAAATCCTGATGGAGCGCGACCGCTTCCGCTCGCAGTTCTGGGCGGCCTTCGATGCTTTCGTGCCGGGATCGCCGTTGTTTGGATGACAGAAGAATTGTAGCCCGCATGACCCTCGCGCAAGCGAGCGGAAATGCGGGAGCTTCCCCGGATTTCCGCCCGCTACGCGGGCGTTCATCCGGGCTACAAATCATCGCTTGAGCACAAAACACTCCGCCGATCGGCGCCGTTCCCACTGCGCGCGTTCGAGTTCAGGCGTGTCGTCTTCGCGCTGCGGATAGCCGAGACACAAATAACCGATGAAGATCCAATCGTCCGGCACGGCGAGAAGAGTGCCGATGCGCCGTGGATCGAGGATCGAGACCCAGCCCAGACCGATGCCCTCGGCGCGCGCCGCAAGCCATAACGTGCAGACGGCAGCGACGACGGAATACTCGGCCATTTCCGGCATGGTGCGCCGACCGAGGCCGGCGCCGGCTTCGGTCGCGCGGTCGGCGAACACCGCAACGTGGCACGGCGCTTCTTGCAGCCCCGCGAGCTTGAGTGCCGCGTAGCGCTGCGCGGCCTCGCCCGCATACGCGCGCGACGCCTCGCTGTTGCATTTCTTGAAGTCCTCGATGACGGCAAGACGCCGCTCCGCGTCTTCGACGATGACGAAACGCCATGGCTGGCTCAGCCCGACCGACGGCGACAGGCAGGCGGTTTCGATCAACCGCTCGATTGCTCCCGGCGGCAGCGGATCGCGGCGAAAGCGGCGCACGTCGCGGCGCCACACGAAGAGATCGCGCAGGCGCCGGCGGAACGCGTCGTCGAAGAGAGCCGGCTC
The DNA here is from genome assembly GCA_019243195.1 of Hyphomicrobiales bacterium. Classification (GTDB taxonomy): domain Bacteria; phylum Pseudomonadota; class Alphaproteobacteria; order Rhizobiales; family Xanthobacteraceae; genus AP-16. Next base: position 7,419 of record JAFAUQ010000145.1, on the reverse strand, counting down.
CGCGCCGCCCATCTTTAACCGACAAGGATCGCGCGCGCAGCCGCGTGCAGGCGTTCGTCGGCAGCCGCGATGATGCGCCCGCCGCCTTCCGGTGCGGTCCCCTCCCAGGTGGTGACGACGCCGCCAGCGCCGGTGATGATCGGGATGAGCGGAATGATGTCGTGACGGTTGAGCTCGGTCTCGATCACGAGATCGACGTGGCCGGCCGCCAGCATGCAATACGCATAGCAGTCACCGCCGTAGCGCGAGAGCCGCACCGCTTCCTCAATCTTGGCGAAGGCGCGCCGGTCGCCTTCCTTCATCAGCCGCGGGCTGGTGGTGAACAGCACCGCCTCCTTGAGCGCTTCGCACCGGCGCGTCTGGAGCACGCGATCGCCCGCCGGACCGCGGTAGCGCGCCGCACCGCCATCGCCGCTGAACCGCTCGCGCGTGAACGGCTGATGCATCATGCCGAACACCGGCGCGCCGAAGTGGGTGAGGCCGATCAACGTGCCCCAGGCCGGCATGCCCGCGATGAAGGACTTGGTGCCGTCAATCGGGTCGAGCACCCAGACGTATTCGGCGTCGGCGCTGTCTTCGCCGAACTCCTCGCCGATAATGCCGTGGGCCGGGAAGCTGCGGCGGATGAGCGAGCGCATGGCCGTCTCCGCCGCGCGGTCCGCCGCCGTGACCGGATCGAAGCTGACGCCGCGGCTCTTGTCCTCAACGCTCAGCGCGGTGCGGAAGAAGGGCAGGATGGTGTCGCCCGAAACGGCCGCAAGCTCATCCACGAATGCGGAAAAATCGACTGCCGTCATGTCCCGCCCGCCCGAGGGTTTGGAATGGAATGTAACCCCTACACTAGTGCCGCGAACCCGAAGTTCGCATCATAATTGCCGCGAGTCCGATTGCGAACTTCGGGTTCAAAGCGGCACTAGAATCATAGAGTTGCTAATGCCCTTCGATTCCGAAGTTCGCAAACGAACGTGCCGCCAAAGGATGCGAACTTCGGAATCGGGGCACTAGAGCCCGGGCGCCCCGATTTTGAGGCGATGCAGAACACGAGCCGGAATAGGGAAAGCCAAGCCATCAGCCCTGCGGCAACCGGCCGCCGGACAGCCACTGGAATTACGTCAGTGACCCTTGCCTTTTGTGCGGCGCGGTGGCATATTGCTGCAGCGCGGTAACGCGACCTCGTCGCGTTCCCGCCGCCCTCCTTGGGCGTTTCCTCCCTAGACTTGGGCCGCTTGCACCCGCGAGCGGCCCCTTTTTTTGTGCGCTGCATTCATGCGGCGGGTGCGGCTCTCTACCCGAGAACAGCGCCCGATGCAATGCTGATATGCGAAATTATTCGGCGGCGGCGCGGTACGGCCGCAGCTCGTCGATCGGGAGCGCCGCCAACTCGTCCGCCATGGCGATGAGGTCGCCGGCGAGCCGCGCAAACGTCGAGGACCGCTCGTAGCGCCGCTCGTCCATATAGAGCGCGCGGTTGATCTCCAGCTGGATCGAATGCACGCCGGCGGCCGGATTGCCGTAGTGCTCGGTGATGAATCCCCCAGCGTAGGGCTTGTTGCGGCTCACCGCGTACCCAAGCCCGCGCAACGTCGTCTCGATCGTCTCCGATACGATGCCGACGCAGCTGGTGCCGTAGCGGTCGCCCAGCACGATGTCGGCGCGATGGCGCTCGTCCTTGCTGCCTGCGCTCGACGGCATCGAGTGGCAATCGACCAGGACAGCAGCGCCGAAATCCCGATGCACGCGGGTGAGCAGGCGGCGTAACGCGCGGTGGTAAGGCTTGTAGAGGTTCTCGATCCGGCGCAACGCGTCCTCGACCGGGATGCGCTGGTCATAGATTTCCTGGGAATCGCCCACGACTCGCGCCACGGTGCCGAGGCCGCCGGCGACCCGCATCGACCGCGTATTGGCAAACGAGGGCAGCCGGCCATCGAACATGCGCGGGTCGAGCTCGTAGGGCTCGCGGTTCACGTCGACGTAGCAGCGGGGAAAATGCGCCCGCATCACAGGGTGACCGCGCCGCACCGTGCCGACGATGAGCTCATCGACGAAGGAATCCTCGGACCGGCGCAGAGTGGAAATGTCGAGGCGAGCCGCGGCCAGGAATCCCGCCGGATAGACGCGCCCGCTGTGCGGCGAGTTGAACACGATCGGCCCGCGCCATTCGGCCGGCTCGAGAACCTCGAACGGCGGGTCGAGCTCGGCAACGAGATTATCAGCCATGGCAATTCGGTTTAGTCTTCCGCGGGTCCGGGGTGCCGCCGGTTAGATGTGGTGCGGCGCCCCCATTGTCCATGTTGCGAGGCGCTCTGCCAAGGTCACTGATGCCGCGAGCCCGAAGTTCGCACCAGGGTTCACCCCATATTTACCGGCGCTGGGGCTTATGGAAGTAATTCCGGGGGACGTGCGGGTCATGACCGAACCGATGCCGAAAATTCTCCTGGCCGAGGACGACAACGACATGCGTCGTTTCCTCGTCAAGGCGCTGCAGAACGCCGGCTACGACGTCATCGACTACGACAACGGGCTCTCGGCCTACCGGCGCCTGCGCGAGGAGCCGTTCGAACTCCTCCTCACCGACATCGTGATGCCGGAGATGGACGGCATCGAGCTTGCCCGTCGCGCCGCCGAACTCGACCCCGATATCAAGATCATGTTCATCACCGGCTTCGCCGCGGTGGCGCTCAATCCGGATTCCCAGGCGCCCAAGGAAGCCAAGGTGCTCTCGAAGCCCTTCCACCTGCGCGACCTCGTCAACGAGGTGCAGAAGATGCTGGCGGCGTAGCCCGCATGATCGAAGCGACACGCGGGGCCGTATTCCCCGGATTTCGCTTCGCTCATCCGGCCTACGAACGAGCGCGCTTGCCTCGCCCCTGGTGAGCCGATAAGACCAATAATCCCTTGCGAGCCGGTCGGGCGCGTAGCTCAGCGGGAGAGCACTACGTTGACATCGTAGGGGTCGCTGGTTCGATCCCAGCCGCGCCCACCAGCAAAAATCCTATCACCTTCGGCCGTTCGATGTGTCGATCCGCGCGCTTGTGCAACGACTGAATTTCTTCCAATATTGCTTCGCTTTTAAGCGGTGGCGTATCGAAAATACCAGTCATTACGGGAGGAAGCAATGCGGCTACCGACCAACGTGATCCCTGATCATTACGATCTGTTCGTAAAGCCCGACCTCGACAAACTGCGCTTCGACGGCTCGGTCAAAATCCGCCTGGACGTGCGCGAACCGATACAGGAAATCATCCTGCATACCTCACACCTGAAGCTGCACCGTGCGGTATTGGATCCGAACGCGCAGAAGGCGACGGATATCGTCTACAACGATACAGACCAAACCGCGACCCTGAAGTTTGGCGGAAATATCGAGCGGGGAACACATTACCTTTTGATAGACTATGAGGGCGCGATCACGGACAGCGCCCCAGAGGGATTGTTTGTTTCGCGCTACGATACCCCCGACGGCCAGAAACGAATGCTTCTGACCCAGTTCGAGGCGATCGCCGCGCGGCGTTTCCTTCCGTGCTGGGATGAACCGGCGTTCAAGGCCACCTTCTCGGTTTCGGTCGCTGCTCCGAAAGGCGACTTGGTCATCTCCAATATGCCGATCGAGAGCGAATCCGCGTTGGAGGACGGGCTCCGGCACGTGCGCTTTCAAGAAAGCCCGAAAATGTCCTCTTATCTGCTGTTCCTCGGCATGGGCGATTTGGAACGCCTGGAGACGACGGTCGGCTCAACCAAGGTTGCGGTCGTCGCGCGGCGCGGCAGCGTCGACAAAGGCAAGTTCGCCCTGGAAAGCAGTGTTCAGCTGCTGAAGTTTTATAATGACTACTTCGGCGTGCCTTATCCGCTCCCGAAACTTGATCTGATCGCGGCGCCGGGCGCGGGCGGATTTTCCGCCATGGAGAATTGGGGTGCGATTCTTTATTTCGAGACCGTGCTGCTGGTGGACCCTGCCTTGTCGCCGGAATCCGCCCGACAGCGCGTGTTCGTGGTTGTAGCCCACGAGATGGCGCACCAGTGGTTTGGCAATCTCGTGACCATGGAGTGGTGGGATAATCTTTGGCTCAACGAGGGCTTTGCCTCGTGGATGGAGAACAAGGCAACCGAAAACTTCCATCGCGATTGGATGATCTGGCTTCAGTCGGAGTCGGCGCGGCAGGAAGCGATGCGTCAGGACGCGAAACGCACGACGCACCCGGTGGTCGTGCCGGTGACGAGCGGCGATCCCAACCAGCAATTTGACCGCATTACCTACAAAAAGGGAGAGGCGGTCATCCGGATGCTGGAGAACTATGTCGGAGAAGTCGCTTTCCGGGACGGTGTTCGCACATACATGCAACGCTACCAATATCAAAACACCGTCAGCGATAATTTGTGGGCCGAGCTGGAGAAGTCTGCAAAGAAAGAAATCAAGCCGATTGCGGATGATTTCACCTTGCAGCCCGGCGTGCCGCTGATCGCGGTCGACGCCGAGGAAGCGACCGGCAGCCAAGCGACGCTCAAGCTGCGGCAAGGACGCTTCGCGGTGGACGATAGCGCCAACGACGTCCTCACGTGGCGCGTGCCGGTTTCTGCGGCACCGGCGGGATCGGCGACGCCTACAGCGGTCGAGATCGTCAAGGGTCCGGGTTCCGCCACGCTTCCCGTCGGGGGATCGCCCCCGATCAAGATCAATATCGGCCAGACCGCCTATTACAGGAGCCAATACGCCCCGCAGGTGCTCGATGCCATCGCGGCTCGTTTCGCGTCGCTTGAGCCGGCCGATCAACTAGGTCTGCTCTACGACACCTGGGCACTCGGCGAAGCGGGCGCGGCACCGGTCGAGGGATACCTCGAGTCGACCCAAAACGTGCCGCTCAAGGCCGATACCAGCGTCTGGGCGCAAGTCATCGAAACGCTCCAATATATCGACAGGCTCTACGCCGGATTGCCCGCACGCGCGGTGTTCCGCGACTTCGCGCGTGCCACCCTCGCTCCCAAATTCGAGCGCGTCGGTTGGGATGCGAGCGCCGGCGAGCCCGACAACGTTGCCGTGTTGCGCGAGGACCTGCTGTACGGGCTCGGACAATTTGGCGACCCGGACGTCGTCGCGGAGGCGCGCCGCCGTTTCCAGGCCTTCGTCAAGGATCCGAAGAGTCTTCCCGCGGCTATTCGGCTTCCCACCCTGAGAATCACCGGGCTTTGGGCCGACCAGGACCTTTATGACACCCTGCACTCTCTCGCGGCAAAGGCGACCGATCCGGTCGACAAGGATCAACTGTTTGTTTCGCTCGCCTCCGCCCGCGATCCGGTGCGGGCAAACAGCTCGCTCAAGATTGCCATCAATGGCGAGCCTGTGCCAAGCACTGGCCTGATAATGATCAGTCGTGTCGCCATCGATAATCCGGATCTCGCCTGGCAATTCGCGCTGGACAACGTCAAGGTACTGGATCCATGGTTGGATGCCATGCAGCACTATAGCTTCGTTCCATCGCTTGCCGCGACGGCGACGAGTTCCAAGCGCCTCGCCGATCTCAGGCGCTACATTGATGCCGTCCCCGAGGGTCCGCGCAAACAACTCGAAAGATACTACGCCGACTTGGAGTACCGGCTCAAAGTGATCTCGCTGCGCGTGCCGCAAATCGATGCTTGGCTCGCCGCTCATCCGCACAAGGCGGTGGCGGCCGGATTGCACCCTTGATTGAAGCGATTTTGGAGGCAGCCAACAATGAGCATGCATCAGGGGCAGCCTGCCCGGCGCAAAGATCTCCAGGATTTCCGCGATCCGCCGCCTCGCCTTTATTGTCGTTTTTGCAGAAGCAGGCACTTCCGCCGACGCCCCGTTCGCCCGCCGCCAAACAGCAGGTCGGATGCAACGGCTTCACCCGAGTAACCCGTGCGCGACAATCTGATAAACGCCGACTACTTCGACCTCGACGCCACCGCGCTATTCGCGGAAAGCTGGCAAGCCGATAACGGAACGCTGACGCGAACGGCGCTAAAATAGGGCCGTAGTAGCTCAACCGCCGGCAATTCGCCCGTTATTCAGCCGCTGATCACTCCGCCGCGCGGATCTGCACCTGGGCGCCGCCGAACGCCGGCATCACCTCGCGCGCGAACCAGCGCAGCTGCTCCTTGAACTCGCGCGGCGAGAGGCCTTCGGCCCAGTGGACCATGAAGTGCTCGAGGCCGGGGTATTTCGCCTCGATCGACTTGATGCCTTCGATCACGTGCGACGGCGGGCCGCAGAACCACGCCTTCTGCTGCACGCCGTCGCGCAACGAAGGCACCCGCGACGGCGCGCCCGGCGTTCCCCAGGTGCGGCCCTGCTCGTCGGCGTAGCGCACGAAGCCGAACGGCGCGAACCATTTGTAGCGCTCGTCGTGCGACGGCTCGACCTTGCGGATCGCCTCTTCCTCGGTGTCGGCGAGGTAGACGCCGGCGCCCCAGATCATGTCCTCGCCGAGCGCGATCGGCCGGCCGTGCTTATGGCAGGCGTCGTGGAACGCGCGTATCACGTCGTCGAGGATCTTCTCACCGTTGAGCGTCACCATCGCCTTGAGGCCGTATTTCGCCATCATGTCGATGGTCTTGCCGCTCGCGATCGGCATCCAGATTTCGACCGGCAAATATTTTGGCCGCGGAATGCAGGTGATCTCTTTCAGCGTGTAGCCGCGGTAGGGAACTTCGGGCGGGCACGTGTAGTACTTGCCCTTGTGGCTGAAGGATTCCTCGTTGAAGCATTTGAGCAGCAGTTCGAGTTGCTCCTCGAAAAATTCGCGGTTGGCGTTGGCGTCAAGCAGCGGCGCCCCGAATGTTTCGACCTCGCGCGTGTGATAACCGCGCCCGACGCCCATCACCACGCGGCCGTCGGTGACGATGTCGGCCATGGCATAGTCCTCGGCCAAGCGTATCGGGTGCCACATGGGCAGCACGTTGAAGGCGCAGCCGAACTTGAGGCGCTTGGTCTGCGTGGCGAGCCACAGCCCGAGCTGGATCAAATTGGGCAGACACTCGTAGCCTTCGTGCTGGAAGTGATGCTCGGCCGTCCACAACGTGTGGAACCCGAGTTCGTCCATGGTCTTGGCGACGTCGAGCGAACTCGCGAATACTTCGTTGAGCCGGTCCTTGGAGTAGCGCCGGTCGTTCGCGGGCGTGCCGTTGAGCCCGATGTTGTCGAGTTCGATCTGGCCGACGTAAAGGACATGGAAGTGCTTGATCATTGCGATTTCCCGGGGTTGATCGGCGCCAGTGTGGCACTAGGTGATAGGCTCGACAAGCGGTCGCTAGAGTCGTGTCGTAAGCACATGAGTTGTCCGGGTTAGGTAGCACACGAGTTGTCCGGTTTTGTGCCTCCGGGTGGAGGCGAATCAATGAACCGGGCGACGTGGCTACAGGGCCGGAGAATGCAGAAGTTTCGGGACGTTTTGGGCCGCTGGG
>JAFAUQ010000058.1 GCA_019243195.1 Hyphomicrobiales bacterium | reverse complement strand
GCAGCCACGGCGTGAACTGGTAGCCGAGACCGAGACGGAAGATGCCGCCAGTCTCGAAACCGCTCCCGACGTTCTGCACGCCGGTGGGCGGCGGGTTGAGGCCGTCCTCGTGGAAGTTGCCGGCCTGCTCGGCGCTGATGCCGATGTCGCCGCGCAGGTACCAGCCGCTGCCGCAACATTCGACCGGCGGCGGAGCAGGCGGAGGCATGAGCGGCATGTCGGCGGCAAGCGCCGCCGGGGCGGTGACGATGACGGCGGCGCCCGCAAGCGCCAGTTTCTTCAGGCTACCCATGACTAAGTCCCTCTTACTCGGCGGGACCGACGCACGGTGACCCGCATGTTGAACCAATGCGGGCACGATGGCAGGAAATCCTTAAATGGGACTTAACCTTACTTTTTAACCGTGACGATTAACGATCGTCCGGCGCAATTTCTCGCGCCGTGACTAAAAAGTCACGACGATGTTAACGATGCGTTGACGCTTACGGCACGGTTTTGACCGGCATGTCAAATAGCAAACAAACCGTTGCCGGATTGATGCCGCAGAAGCTCACGCGGCGGCTTGCGCCAGCGCCTCGACTACGCCGTCGACCACTTCCTCGACCAGTAATTTGTCGTCGCCCTCGGCCATGACGCGTATCACCGGCTCGGTGCCGGACGGCCGCACCACCAGCCGGCCCTGGCCATCGAGCCGCTTGTGCGCCACGGCGATCGCCGATTGCACGCCCGCGTTCTCCAGCGGCTTGCCGGTTTTATAACGCACGTTCTTCATGATCTGCGGCAGCGGTTCGAAACGATGACACACCTGCGACACCGGCCGGTTCTGGCGCTTGACCACGGCGAGCACCTGCAGCGCGGTGACAAGTCCGTCGCCGGTCGTGGTGTAGTCGGACAGGATGACATGGCCGGACGGCTCGCCGCCGACGTTGAAGCCGTGCTCACGCATGTGCTCGAGCACGTAGCGATCGCCGACGGCGGTGCGCGCCAGCGAGAGGCCGAGACCAGCGAGGTGGCGTTCCAGCCCGAGGTTCGACATCACCGTGGCGACGACGCCGGGTTTCGCCAGCCGGCCGTCCTCCTTCCAGCTCTCGGCAACCACCGCCAGCAACTGATCGCCGTCAACCAGATGGCCTTTTTCATCGACCAGCACGACGCGGTCGGCATCGCCGTCGAGCGCGATGCCGATATCGGCGCGCATCTCACGCACTTTCTGAGACAGGGTTTCCGGCGCAACCGAGCCGCATTCTTTGTTGATGTTGAAGCCGTTGGGTTCGACGCCGATCGAGATCACCTCGGCGCCCAATTCCCACAACGCCGATGGCGCGACGCGGTAGCCCGCACCATTGGCGCAATCGACGACCACGCGCAGCCCGTCGAGATCGAGGCGGCGCGGCAAGGTGCGCTTGGCGGCCTCGATATATCGGTCGTGTACGCCGTCGATGCGCCGCGCGCGCCCGAGATCGCCGCTCTTGGCGAGGCGTTTGGTTACGTCGGCATCGAGCAGCTGCTCGATGCTATGCTCGCGGTCGTCGGAGAGTTTGTAGCCGTCCGGACCGAACAGCTTGATCCCGTTGTCGTCATACGGATTGTGCGAAGCGGAGATCATCACGCCGAGATCGGCCCGCATGGAACGCACGAGCATGGCTACCGCCGGCGTCGGAATCGGGCCGAGCAGGAGCACGTCCATGCCGACCGACGTGAAGCCGGCGACGAGAGCGTTCTCGATCATGTAACCGGAGAGCCGGGTGTCCTTGCCGATGACGACGCGGTGGCGATGCTCGCCGCGCTGGAACATCAGGCCGGCGGCCTGACCCACCTTGAGCGCGAGTTCCGGCGTGATCGTGCCGTTCGCCCGGCCGCGAATGCCGTCGGTGCCAAAATATTTGCGAACCATCGGTCCCCCTCAGATACCGTTGGTCGTGGATACCCCCGCGCGGTCAAAGCCGACGCGGATGCCGATATTAAGGCAATCCGGCACAGAAAAGCTTCAAAAAATGTGAGTAAAGGTTACATGGCGGGGCTCTCCCCGGCCATCCACGTTCTTTGCTTTCCAAGATGTGGATGCCCGGCAAGGCCGGGCATGACGACTAAGCCTGCGGCTGCGGCTCAAGGCCGGTCTCCGGCCGCGGGCGGCCCTTGCCGGCGGTGGGCACGGCGGAGGAACGCGGCGCGACCGGCTCGCTCACGCCTTCGCGCATGGGCGGCTTGCCGTCCAGCAAATCCTTGATCTCGTCGCCGGAGAGAGTCTCGTATTCGAGCAGGCCCTTGGCAAGCGTTTCGAGGTCGACGCGCTTGTCGGTAAGAATTGTCGTCGCCTCGGTGAAGCCGTCCTCGACCAGGCGCTTGATCTCCGCATCGATCTTCTGGACGGTGGCCTCGGAAATATTCTGTTGCCGCGCCACGGAATAACCGAGGAAGACTTCTTCCTGGTTCTCGCCATAGGCGACGGTGCCGAGTTCGTCGGAGAGGCCCCAGCGCGTGACCATCATGCGCGCGAGCCGCGTCGCCTGCTCGATGTCGGAGGCGGCGCCGGACGTCACTTTCTCGCGGCCGAACACCATCTCCTCGGCGACGCGTCCGCCCATCATGATGGCGAGGCGCGAGGTCATCTGCTCGCGGCTCATCGAGAGCTTGTCGCGCTCCGGCAGTTGCATGACCATGCCAAGCGCGCGCCCGCGCGGGATGATGGTCGCCTTGTGCACCGGATCGGCGGCCTTGACGTTGAGCGCGACGATCGCGTGCCCGCCCTCATGATAAGCGGTCAGCATCTTTTCTTCTTCGGTCATGATGAGCGACTTGCGCTCCGCGCCCATCATCACCTTGTCCTTGGCGTCCTCGAACTCTTGCTGGGTCACCATGCGCTTGTTGCGCCGCGCCGCCATAAGCGCCGCCTCATTGACGAGGTTGGCGAGGTCGGCGCCGGAGAAACCGGGGGTTCCGCGCGCGGTCGTCTTGAGATTCACGTCGGGGGCGAGCGGCACCTTGCGCACGTGAACTTTGAGGATTTGTTCGCGCCCGACCACGTCCGGGTTGGGCACGATCACCTGGCGATCGAAACGGCCGGGGCGCAGCAGCGCCGGGTCGAGCACGTCGGGGCGGTTGGTCGCCGCGATCAGGATGATGCCCTCGTTGGCCTCGAATCCATCCATCTCGACGAGCAGCTGATTGAGCGTCTGCTCGCGTTCGTCGTTGCCGCCGCCGAGGCCGGCGCCGCGATGGCGTCCGACGGCATCGATTTCATCGATGAAGATGATGCACGGCGCATTCTTCTTGGCCTGCTCGAACATGTCGCGCACGCGCGAGGCACCGACGCCGACGAACATTTCGACGAAGTCGGAGCCCGAGATGGTGAAGAATGGCACGTTGGCTTCGCCGGCGATGGCGCGCGCCAACAGCGTCTTGCCGGTGCCAGGAGGGCCGACGAGGAGCACGCCGCGCGGAATGCGGCCGCCGAGCCGCTGGAACTTGCCCGGGTCGCGCAGGAACTCGACGATTTCCTGCAAGTCCTGCTTAGCTTCGTCGACGCCGGCCACGTCCTCGAACGTCACACGCCCGTGCGCCTCGGTCAAAAGCTTGGCGCGCGACTTGCCGAAACCCAGCGCCTTGCCGCCGGCGCCCTGCATCTGCCGCGACAGGAAGATCCACACGCCGATGAGCGCGATGAACGGCAGCCACGAGATGAGGAGCTGCACGAACCACGGAACGTTGTCCTGCAACGGCCGCGCGCTGAATGCGACTTCTTTGCTGCGCAGCAGCGGCACGAGACCGGGGTCATTCGGCGCGTAGGTCTGGAAGCTGCCGCCGCCGATGTAGGTGCCGTGAATTTCCGGCCCTTGGATGACAAGATCGCGCACGCGCCCCTGCTCGACATCCTTGAGCAGCTGCGAATAGGGGATGTCCTGGGAACTGGTGTGTTGGCCGGGATTCTGGAACAGCGTGAACAACGCCAGCAGCAACAGGACGATAATGACCCACAGGGCGAGATTGCGCAGATTGGCGTTCATCCGATGTCCTTTACGGCGCGCCGCATGCATCCCGCATGGAGATCGGCGGCCGGTGGGGTCCGTGGCGACTCGCCGGAACCGTCCCACCAGCGTCCAATGTAGGTCCCGCCCGGCCTCCTGCCAAGGGAACCGCCAGTAGAGAGCCGAGCTTAGCGCGGCTTCGTGAACGGATGTTTGGCGGCATTGCGGCGACCCCGCGATGCCGCTGTCGTTTGCCTCTGCGGCGAGCGTCTCGGCGGCGCGACGGTGATTGAGACGGTCCCGTCGCGATCGACCGCAATCAGCGCGTCCGCCAAGGTGCGTCTCGTCGCACGCCCTTCGGCAATAGCCGCCCGCAGGTCGCACCACATTGCTTCAAGCCGCTGGAGGCGCGGGGGCTTTTCCATCGTGCAGGGCGCGCCGGCGCCGAGGATTGCATCCGTGAGCAGGCGCAATGCGACTTCCTCCGGGGCGGCCGCGAGCGCACGCCCGTCGAGGCGGCCGGGCCGCTGTGGATCGGCGATGTGCGCGCGAGCCGCTTCGACGGCGGCGGCGACCGCGTCCTCGTAACGCGCCATCCGCGCGGCAAGGCGGCCCACGCGTTCGGCTGTGAGGCCCTCACGGGCGAGGACGGCGGCGGCGGCGCGCAGCCGCGGCCGCGCGAACGCCGGGTCAGCGTTCATCGGGTCCTCGACCCAGGCGATCCCGGCACGCGTCAGGGTCGCCACCAGCCGTGCCTTACGCACCCCCAGGAAGGGGCGCAGCAGAACGAGACCGTCGCGCGCGTCGCGCGGCCGCATGCCGGCGAGACCCGCCGGGCCCGACCCGGAAGCAAGCCGCATCAGCACGGTCTCGGCCTGGTCGTCGAGCGTGTGGGCGGTGGCGATCGCCTCCGCGCCCACCTGCCGCGCCAACTCGGTCAACAGGCGATAGCGGGCGGCACGGGCAGTCGCCTCGATGCCGGTCTTCGGCTTGGTGCCTCGCCAGGACAGGATCTTGTGCTGCACCCCGAGGCGCCGCGCCAGTGCGCCGACCGCTTTAGCCTCCGAGCCAGAGCCCGGCCGCAGCCCATGGTCGACGGTCGCCGCGATCAGCTCCGGGCCGCGCGTACGGCGTTGACGCCAGCGCTGTGCCAGCACCAAAAGGGCGGTCGAGTCGGCGCCGCCCGAGACGGCAAGGATTACGCGGCCGGAGTTTGGAAACGACGCAAACAGTTCGGCGGTCTCCCGAACGGAGATCGCCGTCGCTGCGTCAGCAATGGACACGCTTCTGTTCCCGCTCGACCGCCTGCCTCACGGTGAGGGCGGCGCGGGGATATTTGCGGCCCACTTCCGCGAGCGTGCCGCAGGCGGCGTCCTTCTCGCCCATCTGCGCGAGCGATTGGCCGAGCCGCAGCAATGAATCCGGCGCCTTCGCAGTGGTCGGGTGGTCGCGCGAAACAAGCAGGAACAGCTCGGCGGCGTCGCGATATTTCTGGCGCTGGAACAGGGTTTCGCCCAGCCAATAATTCGCGTCCGCCGCGCGCGGGTCGCCCGGGTATTTCTTCAGGAAATCGCGGAAGCCTTGCTCGGCGAGGCCGTAATCCTTGTGCAGCACGTAGCCGTGGGCGAGATCGAACTCGTCACGCGGGGTTGCCGACGGCGGGAGCGTCGCCAATGCGCCGCCAGTGCCGTTGGGATTGCGCGGCGGTGGCGGGGGCAATGCGCCGCTCGGCGGCGGCAACGCGCCGGCAGCAGGCGGGGCAGCCGGCGCAGGCGACCCATAGGGCGGCGCGGCCGCATAGGCGGACTCACTGCTTTGCCCGGCGGGGGCGGACAGATCGAGAGGGGCACCCGCAGGGCGCGGTTCGGGGACGCCCGGAGGCGCCGTTGAGGCATAGGAGCCGAGTGCGCGCGGTGCGCCGGGGGCGTTCGGATTCTGCGAGGGATCGAAGGCATCGCCGCGGCGGCCCGGCGCGACAGGCGCAGCCTCGATGGGCGGCGCTGTCGCGACCGGCGGTGGAGGTGCCCCCGAGGCAGCCGGCGGCATCGGTCGCGGCGCTGCTGCCGGCGGCGCCGCACGGGCGTCGACCGGCTGGGTATGCCGCAACTGTTCCTCGAGCTGCTGGTTCCGATACTGGAGCTGTTCGATAGTTCCGGTGAGCTGGCGGATCTGGTTCTCGAGACGCTCGATCCGCACGACCAGATCGGCCTCGGAGAGTTGCGCGCGGGCGGGAGAAAACAGTGCGAACCACGCGGCCGCGAGCGCGGCCGCCGTTCGAATGGTGCGAGAGAAGTCGATCATGAACGTGCGCTCGAAATTATGCGAACCAATGCAGCATATCGAGCGCAGTGCGACCAAAATGTGTCGGGGCGGCTCAACCGGCTACCCGCGACACTCGATCAAGAACTCGCGTTGAGCACCGTGACGGCGCGGCGGTTCTGCGACCAGCAGGAAATGTCGTCACACACCGCGACCGGCCGTTCCTTGCCGTAGGAAATCGTGCGCATGCGATTGGCATCGATGCCGCGCGAGGCGAGATAGTCACGGACCGCCTGAGCGCGCCGTGCCCCGAGCGCGATGTTGTACTCGCGGGTGCCGCGTTCGTCGGCGTGACCTTCGATCGTGAACGCATAGCGATTGTACGTCTGCAGCCACTGCACCTGCTTATCGAGGGTGCCGCGCGACTGCGCCGTAAGCTCGCTGGAATCCGATTCGAAGAAGACGCGATCGCCGACGTTGACCACGAAATCCTGCTGGCTGCCGGGCGCCGCCGCGCCCGCGGCGCCAACCGCGGCCGGATTTGGATTGCTGGCGCAGGCCGCAAGCGCGAGCCCTGCCGCCAACGCCACAGCAAGCTTCAACCGACGCAATAGACCCATCGCAACGGTCATCTTGTGACTCCCTTTTCACGCCTGACCGGATACCTGTCCGCCGGTCTAGCAGCCGGTTCGTTAAGCCAAGGTTCCGTCAACCTTGACGGCCCCTTGCAACGATCCGTCGAAAGCGCGAAAGCCTCCGAAAGCTTTCGTAATGGTTAACCTTCCCTCAACACGCCGCGGCATTTGCAAAATCACGAGAGCAGCGGCGACCACGCGGGATCCGACGCAAAGCTCGGCGTCGGCACTTTTTGCTCGTTTCGGCCGGTGAGGTCGATCGTGTAGAGCGACGGCCCGCCGGCGCCGGCGTTGTCGCGGAAGAACATCAGCACGCGCCCGTTCGGCGCCCAGGTGGGGCCCTCGTTGTGAAAGCCCGAGGTGAGGATGCGTTCGTTCCGACCGTCAATGCCCATGATCCCGATCGCGAACTGCCCCTGATATTGTTTGGTAAACGCGATGGCGTCGCCGCGTGGCGACCAGACCGGCGTCGAATAGGATCCCTCGCCGAAGCTCACGCGTTGCGCCGGGCCGCCGTCCCGGCCCATGACATAGATCTGCGGTCTTCCGCCGCGATCGGACTCGAAACAGATGCGCCCGCCGTCGGGCGAATAGCACGGCGCGGTGTCGATCGCCGCGGTGTCGGTCAGGCGCGTGGTCGCGCGCGAGCGCAGGTCCATGGCGAACAGATTTGAGTTGCCGCCCTGCTGCAAACTCATGATGACCATATCGCCGTTAGGAGAGAACCGTGGCGAGAAACTCATGCCCGGAAAGTTGCCGACCACGTCGCGTTGCCGCGTTTTCGTGTTGTAGAGGTAAACCTTGGGATCGCCCTGTCCGTAGGACATGTAGGTGATCACCTGATCGCTTGTGCTAAAGCGTGGGGTGAGCACCAGATCGTCGCCGCGCGTGATGTAGCCCACGTTGGCGCCGTCCTGATCCATGATGGCGAGCCGCTTGATGCGCCGCTCCTTCGGACCGGTTTCGTCGACGAAGACGATGCGCGTATCGAAATAGCCCTTCTCGCCGGTGAGACGTTCATAGACCCCGTCGGCGATGATGTGAGCGACGCGCCGCCACATGTCCGGCGTAGTGAAATATTGCTGGCCGGTGAGCTGCTGGCCCGCGAACACGTCCCACAGACGGAATTCGCCCTTGAGCCGCCCGTCGGGCTGGCGCGTGAGACGTCCGGTGAGGAGGGCCTGGGCGTTGATGGCGCGCCAGTCCTCGAACCGCGGCACGGCGTCGGTGTTGACGATCTTTTCGATGTAGGCGGCCGGGTCAATCGGCGCGAACAGACCGGAGCGTTTGAGATCGCCGGCGATGATTTGCGTGACGCTGCGCGCCGCTTCGGTATCCCCCGGAGTGCCGCCGACAAAATCCGGAATTGCGATCGGCATCGGCTGCACGTCGCCGGATGTGATCTCGACGCGTACCGCGGCCAGCGCTGAGCGCGGCCACCCCAGGCCCAAGGCTCCGGCTCCGGCGCCGAGCGCCAGCAGGCGACGCCGCGTGATGAGGGGACGGGGAACTAACAGATCGTTCTCGCGCATATCGGCCTCAAGTCAGAATCAGCCGCCGTACAAATCGTCGAGGCGGAAACCGAGATCGATGTCCTTCCACACTTCGTATTTGGCCACCGGCAGGCTGTAGGGCTGGCACCGTTCCACCGCACGCAACGCGCTCTCCGCGAACACCTGGAAATAAGGACTGCTGCCGCGCTCGAGCAGCACCGGCGCCGCGGCCAGAGAGCCGTCGATGCGGAGCTTGACGTTCATATCGACGCGGAGGTCTTGCGCATTGGCCGCGCCCGCCGGCGGGTTCCAGCAGCGCCTGATCTGCGCGCGCAATGCGTCGATTTCATTTTGCGAGAGCGTCGGCGCCGAGCCCTTGGGCGAGCCGAGCGTCGGCGTGTGATTGATGATTTCGCCCAGCGACGTCTGCCGCTGCGCGTCACGCTTATCGAGCAGCGCGGCGATGCGCACCGCGTCGAATTTCGGCTGCGGTTTCGGCGGGTCGGGCCGATGGGGCGGCGTCGGCACCTTCGCCTCTTCCTTCTTCGGCTCCGGTTTTGCCTGTTCCTTCTTCAAGGCCTCAGCGATCGGATCGGTCTTAGGCGGCGTCGGCTTGGCTTCGCGCTTCGGCTCGGGCTTGGCTTCCGGCGGCGCTTCCTTCTCGGCTGTTTTGATGACTTCCGGCTTCTCGACCACCTTCGGCGCGGAATTGTCGGTGAGCTTCGTCTCGCCGACTTTGTCGACCACGGGCTTGGGCGCCGGCGCCTTCGGGGCGCTGCGGCTGCCGGCGACCATGCGCGAGAAGTCGCTTGCCGAAATGATATCGACCGGCACCGAGTCGACAGGCTTCTCAAACGCCTTGGGCGCGAACGCAATGAGGCTCCACAGCAGCACCATCGCGTGCACCACGGCCGATATGGTGAGGCTCTTGCGCATCGCCCCGGCGATCAGCTCCCCTGCTCCACCTCGGTGACCAGCGCGACCCGCCGGAACCCGGCAGCGGAAAGACGTCCCATGACGCGCATCACCGTGCCGTAATCGACCTTGCGGTCGCCGCGCACGTAGATGCGCTCGTCGAGGCCGCCGCGCGCTTGCGTGATCGCCTGCAGTTTCGGGACCAGTTCATCGACCTTGATCTCGGAGTTCTGCAGGAACACCTCGCCGTCCAGTTTGACGGAGACGGTCAGCGGCTCCTTGTCCTGATCGAGCGATTTCGCCTGGGTTTGCGGCAGATCGATCGGCACCCCGACCGTGAGCAGCGGCGCCGACACCATGAAGATGATGAGCAGCACCAGCATCACGTCCACCATGGGCGTGACGTTGATCTCGCTCATGACCGGGCGGCGCCGGTGACGGCGTTTGCCGACCTGCACCGTCGGGACCGCGGCTCCCCCGGCCATCGCTTCCCTTACCCCCGCTCGTCGATCTGGCGCGACAAGATGGCCGCGAACTCGTCGGCAAAGCCTTCGAGTCGCTGCGATTGCTTGTTCACCTCGGAAATGAACTTGTTATAGAAAATCGTCGCCGGGATGGCGGCAACAAGGCCGATTGCAGTCGCAAACAGCGCCTCGGCGATGCCGGGCGCGACCACCGCGAGCGAGGTGTTTTTCGACGCGGCGATCGACTGGAAGCTCGTCATGATGCCCCAAACGGTGCCGAACAGGCCGACGAAGGGGCCGGCCGAGCCGACGGTGGCCAGCACAAGCAGATGGCGTTCAAGCCGTTCGACCTCGCGCGCGATGGTCACGTCCATGACCTTCTCGATGCGCATTTGCAGGCCGGCGAACGAGCGCACGTGGCCCTCGAAGCTGCGCTTCCATTCGCGCATGGCGGCGACGAACAGGGCTGCCATGGAATGGCTCGGGCGCGTCGATACGGTGCGGTAAAGCTCTTCGAGCGACTGGCCGGACCAGAACGTCTTTTCGAACCGGTCCATTGAACTGCGGGTACGCCGGTAAAGGACAATCTTCTCGACCGCGATGGCCCACACCCAGATCGAGCAGGCCAGCAGGCCCAGCATCACGCCCTTGACGATCCAATGGGCGTTCGAAAACAGGCTGAGAAACGATACGTCGGTTGAACTAGCCGCGGGGCTCGCAGCGGCGAGCGTCGATTGGGCCACGTCAGCGAGAATCATGGCATGTCCCCTCGGCCGTCCCGCCCCCAGGACGCCGGTGCCGGTGCGCAATGACCGGGCCGGAGCGGCACGCCGGGGCGCAGCCCCCCGGGCACGCCGCCGAACGCTTCACAAGTCACGAGAATTCGCGCCGCCTGCCACCCTCGGCCTACGAATTTGTCGCGGAATTTGGCCAAACTAGGGCACCCGACCACTCGCTTCCCGGCCAACCACAACCTGCCGGGGTTAACATCGGGTTAGCGCTAAGGCCGGGTTACCGCGCCGGGCTCAGCGCGGCGTCGCGGTCGGTCCGCATGGCGAGCCGCAGCGGTTTGGGGATGGGCCGGGCACGGCCGCCGGACACGGCGACCTTGTAGTTGGTGCGCCCATGCTCCATGAACCGCAGGCAACTCTCGTGATAGACCACGCCGGAAAACCCTGGTTTGGCAAAATCGCTATACTGGCCCTCTCGGGAGCTGGGAATTGGAGGGTTAGATTTTCCTCCGCAATGATAGGTAGCGTCAAAAATCAATAGCCCGCCTGGGCTGAACCAGGCCACGAAGGTCCATTCTTCCGCCGCGGTTGCAGTTGGGTACTATTACTTTGGGTGACCGCCAGAACGCCCGCCGCCCCGGGCCAAAAATCGCCGGCCGAGCGCACCTTGGAACAGCCGCGATTGAAGACCGCTCCATTGCGAGCTTAGTATCCAGAGGCCGCCATGAACGAAAATCAGGAAGAACATCTCAAACACAAGATGACAGTCACGGCAGCCTGCCGCTTCAATGCTTCGAAACGATTGCAGGGTCGCGACCGGCGCATGCAACTGATCATCGCGCTCGCATCAGCATTTGTGATCGCTTTGACCGTGATGCCCTATCTCTATCACCTTTCGGCTCTTGTTGTGAGCGATCTCAGTGTTATAACGCTCATCATGTCCATCTTGATTTTGACGATATCTCTAATCCAGTACAGCAACAATGACGCAGTCAATGCGGAACAACATCATCGGTCTGGGCTGGAAATAAATGAGCTTAAGAATGAGTTGTACGCGAAGTCAGGCAATGTAACTCCTCATGATTTGGAAGAATTTGGCCAGAAGTACGGTCATATTCTGCAAAAATACAGTATCAATCACGAAGACGTAGATTGGTACAAATTTCAATTAGAGAACCCGTCGATTTATCCCTTAGGACCGATAAGGCGTGCAATGATCTACGTTCGTGTGCTGGCGGCCGCATATTGGATGCAAGCCTTGACATGGTTGCTCATCTTGTCGTTCGCGTTTGTGATCATTTGGCACATTCTGCCTGCACGGTTTTCTTCCTGATTACCGAGGTCTTGGTATTATAGCCGCCAGAATTCTGAGTTTCTGACGCAATTACGTTTCCTAGTTGCGGAAGAACCGATTCAGATTCGAGTGCTCGACGAGATTATCGTTGAAAGTCGAAGACAAGGGGACTTGCGAGATCCCGATTAGGCGGCGAGGGATCTGCAACATAAGTTCGCCTGGACGATCAGAGATGGAAGCGCGCCTATCCCGCTTGTCGAGAACTTTCTCGCCAGCAGGGTCGACCAGGAAGATTTTAGCGTGTGCCGCGTCGAGAACAGTCTGATTGATGTGCGCATCGCTGAAGCTGTAGCCAATAATCATTAACCTCGCGTCCGAACGCATCAGATGCCGCCTAAACTCATCGTGGTACCACGTTAGGAGCGGAAACCGGTTGATAGTGATAGCCTTCTGGCCACATGACCAAGATTCGATCGCCGCGCGGCCCGTCAATCCAATTGGAGGAGCCATGGAGCTTGATGTAGGACTGTACACCGGGCCCGAGCTTGAAATCGCTCGGATTCGGCTCCATCTGCGCAACGCGGTCGTGAGCAGTACCAGTAGCTGTCCACCCGGTTAGGTATTTTACCCCAGGTAGATGAGCTCGGCCCCACCTCGGAGGACCGACAAAAGGGAGATACTTCTGCTCAAGCAGCGTGTCCTGGTTCAACGTGAAGATGACATCAAAGCGCTGCAGGAATGCGTTGAGAGAGTTCCGCGTATCTGGTGGGCGCCTAAACTCGAACTCAGATTGTTGCATGAATGCGAGTCCCATGCCGTTGAACATACCAGCGAGCGCACTCGTCAGATCGTGATGTCTTTTTTTGCTGGCAGCATCGGCGGCTAGTTGTAGGACTGCGAGAACCTCTTCGAACCCTCCACCATTGTTTCGCTCCCGCCACAGCAGACCTCGAGTCTCCTCATCGAGTTCGTCACAACCGAGCAAATAGGAGAATACGCCATCGGCGAGCATGCCACCCCAATTGTGAGTGAACCCTGCTCCGGTCAAAAGAATGTGTGTCATTCGTCTTCAACTATCAGGCACGCCGCGTCGCGTCCTGATCGGCGCGCATGGCGAGCCGCAGCGGTTTGGGGATGGGCCGGGCGCGGCCGCCGGACACGAAGGCAACCTTCACCTGGGCATCTATGAGGATTTCGCCCACGCGAGTGACCTGCTGGTGCAGGATCACAGAGGCGCCTTTGACCTCCGCGGGCGAGGTGACGATCTCAAGCACATCGTCCATACGGGCGGGCTTGAGGAACTCGATCGTCATCGAGCGCACCACGAAGGCGAAGCCCGGGGCTTCCCGCTCCGCCGCCTCGAACAACGCGCGGTGGTCCGCCCCGATCAGCCGCAAATAGTCGGTACGGCCGCGCTCCATGAAGCGCAGATAGCTCGCGTGATAGACAATCTGAGTGAAGTCGGTGTCTTCGTAATACACGCGCACCGTCAGAACGTGCCGGCCGTCGCGAATTTCCCCACCCAACGGAATGCGCTTTGCGGCATTCACCTCCACGGCACGGTCCCGGACATGGCCTGCTCCCAATGCTGGCCGTCGAAGAATTTCGGCTTCAGCGCGCCGAGATCGATTCCGTCGAGGCAGCGCGCGTTGACGTCGATCTTGTCCGGATCGGAGCGCGGCACGTAGAACGGATGGATGCCGCAGACCTTGCAGAACGTGTGCTTGGCGACGCCGGTGTTGAACGTGTAGGTCGCGAGATCGTCCCTGCCGCTGATGAGCTCGAACTGCTCAGGCGCCACGATCAGATGCAGAATGCCTTTCTTGGTGCAGACCGAGCAGTTGCAGATCGTCACGCTGTCGAGATCGGCCGTGACGCGGAAGCGCACCCGCCCGCAGTGACAAGCGCCTTCGTACGTTTTTGAAGTCATCGGGCGCTCGCCTGCGGATGCTTGGAAACTTCCATCTTCCATTCCTTAGCGGTTTCAATCCAGCTGATGATCGCCTCTTGCACGTTTTCCAACGCTTCTTCCGGCGTTTCGCCGTCCGACATGCACTCAGGCAGATCGGGCACGGTTGCGAGATCACCCCCGCCGTCACTTTCCGCTAAACGCTCGATGCGCACCGAATATTCAAGAGTCATTTACCGCCTCCGACGCGCAATATAGCGCACCAGCAAAAGATGTAGCCAATCGTCAATCGTTCTCATCCGCCGCAAACAATCCGAACTGCGCCGGGTCGCGCGCCGGCTCGGCAAGGCCGAGGTGGCGGAACGCGTGCGAAGTGAGCAGGCGCCCGCGCGGCGTGCGCTGAAGGAAGCCGCGCTGGATCAGGAACGGCTCGATGATGTCCTCGATGGCGTCGCGCGGCTCGGACAGCGCGGCCGCGAGCGTCTCGACCCCGACCGGTCCGCCGCCGTAGTTCATCGCGATCGTCTCGAGATAGCGCCGGTCCATCGCGTCGAGCCCGGCCGCATCGACCTCAAGCGCGACGAGCGCGCGGTCGGCGGCACCGCGGTCGATCGAGCTAGCGCCGGCCACGTGGGCAAAGTCGCGCACCCGGCGCAGCAGGCGCCCGGCGATACGCGGCGTGCCGCGCGCGCGGCGTGCGATCTCGTTGGCGCCGTCCGCCGTGATCTCGATGCCGAGCACGCGCGCGCCGCGATTGACGATCAGCTCAAGCTCGGCCTCGGTATAGAAGTTGAGCCGGATAGGAATGCCGAAGCGGTCGCGTAGCGGCGTCGTGAGGAGGCCGGCGCGAGTCGTGGCGCCCACGAGGGTGAAACGCGCGAGATCGATCTTCACCGAGCGCGCAGCCGGGCCTTCGCCGATGATGAGGTCGAGCTGAAAATCCTCCATGGCCGGATAAAGGATTTCCTCAACCGCCGGGTTGAGCCGATGAATCTCATCGATGAAGAGGACATCGCGGTCCTCGAGATTTGTCAGCAGCGCCGCGAGGTCGCCGGCCTTGGCGATGACCGGGCCGGAAGTGGCGCGGAAGTTGACGCCCAGTTCGCGCGCGAGAATTTGCGCGAGCGTCGTCTTACCGAGCCCGGGCGGGCCGACGAACAGCACGTGATCGAGCGCTTCGCGCCGCGCCCGCGCCGCCGCGATGAAGACTTCGAGGTTCGAGCGCGCCTGCTGCTGCCCGATGAACTCGGAAAAAAATTGCGGCCGCAGCGGCGCTTCGGTCGCGTCATCCTCGCGGCGCTCGGCGGTGACGAGGCGGGGCGCAGTCGTCATCGCGCCAGCTCCTTCAGGCCGCGCCGGATTAGTTCGGCGGCGTTCGCGCCCTCACCGGCGACGCGATTGGCCGCCGCGATCGCGGCCGCCGCCTGCGGCTGACCGTAGCCGAGGTTGACGAGCGCCGAGATCGCATCGAGCACCGGCTGCGGCGCACGCTTTTCCTCGACCTCTCCGGTGAGCCGCACGATCGCCGGATCGACCGACGTGTAGGCCGGCGCCTTGTCCTTGAGTTCGGTGACGATGCGCTCGGCCACCTTGGGCCCGACGCCGGGCGAGCGGGCGATCGCCGCCTTGTCGCGCATGGCGACCGCGTTGGCGAGGTCGGCGGGCTTGAGCGTGCCGAGCACCGAGAGCGCGACCTTGGTGCCGACACCCTGCACGGTCTGCAGCAGGCGAAACCATTCCCGCTCGACGTCGCTCAAGAAACCGAACAGGCGAATCTGATCTTCGCGCACGTGCGTCTCGATCGAGAGCACCACCGGTTCGCCGGTCGCGGGCAACACTTGCAGCGTGCGGGCCGAGCAATGGACCACATAGCCGACGCCGCCCACGTCGACGATGAGCGAGTCCTCGCCGTAGCTGTCGATCACGCCTTTGAGCTTGCCGATCATTGGGCCGCGATCCTCGTGAGCGCGCTTTGCCGGTGGTGCGCGTGAGTCACCGCGACCGCGAGCGCATCGGCCGCGTCCTCACTTTCGGGAGCGGCCTTGGGCAACAGCACGCCGATCATCATGCGGATTTGCGCCTTGTCACCATGGCCGGCGCCGACGATGGTTTTCTTCACCAGGTTGGGCGCGTATTCGGCGACCGGCACCCCTGCTTTCGCCGGAACCAGAAGCGCGACGCCGCGCGCCTGGCCGAGTTTCAGTGTCGCCGAGGCATCACGGTTGACAAAGGTTGCTTCCGCGGCCGCCTCGTGCGGAGCGAAGTCCGCGACGACGCGCACGAGCCCGTCGTGGATGGTGACGAGGCGCATGGCGAGCGTCGCCTTGTCGTCCGTCGCCAACGACCCGCAGGCGACGAAGCTCAACCGGTTGCCGTCGACTTCGACGACCCCCCACCCGGTGCGGCGAAGCCCCGGGTCGATGCCGAGAATGCGAATCGCTTGGCGCATTGCCCACCGGTGATAACCCCGGCCCGGCTTGCCGCCTAGAACGCAATGCGCTCAATGGCAGCCCGTATCCTTTCCCCCTTTGCCACCGTGAGCGATCTCCTCGATCCGACCTTCTTTGCCGTCGTTTCCGACCGCCGGTTTGCCGTCGCCGCGGCGATTGCGCTCGTGTCCGGAGCGGCACGCGGCTTTTCGGGCTTCGGTTCGGCGATGATCTACATCCCGCTGGTGGCCGCGGTTTATGAGCCGCGCATCGCCGCCGCCACCATGGTGCTGATCGACCTCGTCTGCGCTTTCCCGCTGGCGGTCCGGGCCGTCCCGCATTGCAACCCGCGCGAGGTGGTCCCGATCTCGATCGCAGCCGCCGCGGCAGTGCCGATCGGCACCTGGGTGCTGCTGGTGGCGGATCCGGTGATGCTGCGCTGGATCATCGCCGGCGTGGTGATCGTGCTCCTCGGCGTGCTCGCCTCGGGCTGGCGCTATCACGGGCGGCCGCGTCTGCCCGCAACGGTCGGGGTCGGTTTCCTGTCGGGCCTCGGCAGCGGCGCGGTACAGATCGCCGGCCCGCCGGTGATCCTTTATTGGCTCGGCGGCGCCGGAAAGGCCGCGTTCGTGCGCGCCAACCTGATGGTCTACTTCACCTTCATCGATGTGATCGGGTGCATCGCTTACTTCCGCGAGGGCCTGTTCACGCGCGAGGTGGCCGTGCTCTCGCTTCTGCTCGCGCTGCCGTTCATTATCGCGATGGTGGCCGGCGTGCGCTGGTTCGGCATCGCCTCGGAGCGCTCCTTCCGCCGTGTCGCCTACGCGATCATCGCAGTCTCGGCGCTGATTAGCTTGCCGGTGTTCGACCGCCTCCTGCGATGAGGGGGTGCTCGCTGACTTGCGGGCTTTCGGATGCCCCCATAGAATCTGCTGCATGCTGGATTGGAGCACATGCCCGGCCGTTGAGCGGATCCCGGGGAAGGTCAGCGGCGAGTGGTTGTTCAAGAACACGCGCGTCCCGGTACGGGCTCTGTTTGAGAACCTGGAAGGGGGCGCTCGGGTAGATGATTTTCTCGAATGGTTTCCCGGAGTGACACGCGAACAGGTGGAGCTTGTGCTCCGCCATGCCGAACAAAGTGTGGCTTGAAAGTGCGGATATTAACTAGTGAACCAAATGTTTTTGGAAGAAAGGTGAAGAAACTTGTTGACTTGCCGAGTTCCTGCCACCAATAGGGGAATTATTTTATGTCATCGTTGGTACAGCTTCCTGACCTAGTAGGCTTTTTTAGTTATTCCCGCCTTGATGACGCACACTCTGAAGGCGCCTTGTCGAATCTGAGATTTCGAATTTTTCGCGAACTCTCACTCCAGCTCGGGCGTAATTTGAAGCTATGGCAAGACGTCTCAGCCATTCCCGAGGGTACGCTTTGGGAAAGCGAAATGCAGAAGGCCATAACCGAATCAGTATTCTTTATTCCCATTGTTACGCCACGAGCGGTAACAAGTAAATACTGTCGATTCGAGTTCGATGCTTTTCTGCGTCGAGAGGCTGCACTAGGCAGAAGCAATCTTGTTTTCCCCCTGCTCTACATATCTGTCCCCTCTCTTGAGGACGAAGTCGACTGGCGCCAAGATCATCTGCTTCGAATTATTGCGACGCGACAATACATCGATTGGCAAAGGTTTCGGCATCGTCCGTTCACTGACCCCGAGGTTGCGGAGAAGATTGCCCACTTTTGCAGCTCGATTGCCGGAGCACTGAGACAACCATGGTCTTCGCCGGAACGAGTGCTTAATCACGGCGAGCCAACGGTCCAACTAAGGTCCCGCCTAAATCATGACACGGATCTCGCCGCCGTTCCATCTGAACATTCGCGAGCGCGAAGTTCGGAACTCAACATGGGGCGCGAAAAAGTATTGAAAGGGATTGATATAGTTGCGAGGGCGATCCGCATCGCGCTCGGGCCCAAGGGCCGCGGTGTACTACTCGCTAAGTCTTCCGACAGTCCGCGGATGACCAGGGACGGAGCGACGATTGTCAATCAAGTCGCATTGGATGACCCATTCGAAAGACTGGGGTCACAAATTATGCGCGATCTTGCATCGAAAGTCGCCATGGTCAGCGGTGACGGAACAAAGACGGCCGTGATTCTTGCGGAAGCACTTATATCGAGTGGCCAACGAGCAGTTACAGCTGGCGCAAACGCTTTCCGCATCAAGCGCGGCATCGAGCTCGCCGCCCAGGCAGTGGTTGCGGAACTGGAAAGACAAGCACGGAAAATCAACGGCTTAGACGACATTACCGCGCTGGCCGCCAACGCTGCGTATAGTGACAATATGGCCGGCAAATTCATGGCGGCAACCGTTCAAAAAATTGGAACACAAGGCGTTGCGGTGATCGAAGAGGGCAGCTCAGTTGAGACAGAGCTGGAGATTGTGGAAGGTTTACGCTTCGAGCGGGGCTATGTTTCGCATCATTTCATCACTAATTTGACCAAGATGGACGTCGACCTGAGAAATCCATACGTTCTTATCTATGAGGAAGTTCTATCGCACGCTCAATGGCTTGTACCGTGGATCAGGGCGATCGCAGAGTCGAGTACGTCGGTGCTTATCATAGCCAAAGATTTTGAAGCAGAGGTGATTGGTTTATTAATCAAACCCAGTGAGGATGGTTTGAAAATCGCGGCTGTGAAAGCGCCAGGCTTTTCTGCTCACCGCGCGGGAATGCTTCATGATATCGCAATCCTTACTGGGGGTCAGTTGATCTCGGAACAATCAAACATCGCTTTAGAGTTACTTGGAAAAGCCAAGAGGATCGTGGTCACTAAGGACCATACGACAATAATCGACGGTGGCGGTGACCGAAATGCCATCCAAGCACGCGTGCAAGAAATAAAGCAGCAACTGGATCAAACTACCTCAAGTTACGAGGGCGACAAACTGCGCGACCGCCTCGAGAGGCTCGCAAGCGGAGTTGCGGTGATCCGTTGCGGAGGAAATTCCGCGGTTGAGATCAGAGAATTACAGGAGCATTGGGAAAAGGCACTACGCGCAACGGAAGCAGCGATAGAAGAGGGGATCGTGCTGGGAGGCGGCGTCGCGCTCCTACGCAGTGCACACGTTTTAGATAATCTTCGGCCAGAGAACGGCGACGAAGCGGCCGCCCTCGCAATGATGCGCAATGCGTTGTTACAACCAACCTACCAAATCGCACGTAATGCCGGTGAGGACGGGTCAGTTGTAGTTGAGAAGGTTTTGAACAATACGTCGTATTCTTTCGGCTTCGACGCGCAGCTCGGGGAATATGGCGACATGACCGCGAAGGGCCTGATCGATCCAACCAGAATAGTGCGCGTGGCTTTTGAAAATGCTGTTTCAACCGCCGTACAGTTCATAGTTTCCGAACCGCCTGTTGCCAACAGATAATCTACTCACGCGCTCATCTTCGCGACTAGCGCGTCGGAGACTTCGAAGTTGGCGTAGACGTGCTGCACGTCGTCGTGGTCTTCGAGCGACTCGATGAGCCGCAGCAGCCTCTCGCCTTCGAGATCCTGCAGCGGCAGCGTGGTCTGCGGCTTCCACACCAGCGCCGCCTTGCGCGGCTCGCCGAATTTTGTTTCGAGCGCCTTCGCTACTTCGCCCAGCCGGTCCTGCGACACGTAAATCTCATGCCCGCCTTCGCTCGACACGACGTCGTCGGCGCCGGCGTCGAGCGCCGCCTCGAACATGGTCTCGGCATCGGCGACCTCGGGCGCGAACTCGACTAGGCCGACGTGATCGAACATGAACGAGACCGCGCCGGTCTCGGCGAGATTGCCGCCGTTCTTCGAAAACACCGAACGCACATCCGAGGCCGTGCGATTGCGGTTGTCGGTCAATGCCTCGACGATGACGGCGATGCCGCCCGGGCCATAGCCCTCGTATCGCACCTCGTCGTAGTTCTCGCCGTCGCCGCCCTGCGCCTTCTTGATGGCGCGCTCGATGTTGTCCTTCGGCATGTTTTCCGCCCGTGCCGCGAGGATTGCGGCGCGCAGCCGCGGGTTCATGTCCGGATCGGGCAGGCCGAGCTTGGCCGACACCGTAATTTCGCGCGCGAGCTTGCCGAACAGCTTGGAGCGCACCGCATCCTGGCGCCCCTTGCGATGCATGATGTTCTTGAATTGCGAATGGCCGGCCATGTCGTCGTCTCCGCAGCTCACGTATGAAGTTACGCACCAAGCGCGCGTTGCCGTGAACCGCCCAATGATCCCGTGATGGCGGGCGTTATAGGTCGCGGCAGCGGTAAAATCCACAACGCCGGGCGTGCGATCTCTCATTCCCAAAACTGCGGGCGCGCCTCTTCCAATCGGCCGCCGCACCGAACAGCTGCCACCCGCGTGGCGAGCCCGGTGGAATCGTCGGTCTCGACCGCAATGGCGCAGAGCGTCGCCGGCCCCATCGCCGGCTCGAATTTGCCGGATGGGATGCGGCGCACGAACCGGCCGAGCGGCTCTTCCTTCGCCATGCCGATGATCGAATCGTAATCGCCCGTCATGCCTACATCCGAGACGAACGCGGTGCCGCCCGGGAGGATGCGGTGGTCCGCCGTGGGCACATGGGTATGGGTGCCGACCACGAGCGTCGCCCGGCCATCGGCGAAAAAACCCATGCCCTGCTTTTCGCTGGTCGCCTCGGCGTGCATGTCGATGACCGCCGCGTCGGCGCCGCTGCCGAGCGGACACGCATGCAGCTCGCGGTCGATCGTCGCGAACGGATCGTCGAGCGGGTCCATGAACACGCGCCCCATCACGTTGACGATCAGCACGCGCGCGCCATTCTTCGCCGTGATGACGGACGTGCCGCGCCCGGGCGTGCCGGGCGGATAATTGGCCGGCCGTATGAGGCGCGGCGCGCGTTCGATGAACACGAGCGCCTCGCGCTGATCCCAGGCGTGATTGCCGAGCGTAATGGCGTCGGCACCGGCGTCGATGAGATCCTGATAAATCGGCTCGGTGATGCCGAACCCGCCGGCGGCGTTCTCGCCGTTGACCACCACGAAATCGAGCTTCCAGTCGGCGACCAGTCGCGGCAACCGCTCGACGACGATAGCGCGCCCGCTGCGGCCGACCACGTCTCCGACGAAAAGCAGCCGCATCAGAGCATGATCCCGAAAAGTCGGAACCGGTTTTCGGAAAAGATCATGCTCCAATAATAACCTAAAGCGGGATGACGTTTCATCCCGCTTTAGGCCTTGCGAAAATCGATGACCTCGCGCTCCGTTAGCACGAGATCGAGCCGCGCGTCGCGGGCGGTCGCCGGAACGGCGGCGATTTCCTGGGCCGCATAGGCAAGCCCGACGGCGATGATCGGCTTGCGCGCGCGCAAGCCCGTGAGGGTGAGGTCGTAATAGCCGGCCCCGTAGCCGATGCGATGGCCCGTGCGATCGAACGCCGCGAGAGGCATCAGCACAATGTCCGGATCGACCTCGGGGGCATCAGGCCGCGGCTCGCGAATGCCCCATTGGCCCTTGTTGAGCGGTTCGCCGAAGGCCCACGCCCGAAGCGCGAGCGGCCGCCCGCGGCCGACGACGACCGGCAACGCGAGTCGCGCGCCGCGATCGGCAAGCCGGCGCATCAGCGGGAGCGGATTGATTTCGCTGCCGATGGAAGAAAAGCCGGACACCAGCATGCCCGGACGCACCTCGACCGGAAATTCCCGGCGCGCAATCGTTTCGGCCGCCGCCTGGCGCAGTTCAGCCGGCAGGGTGTCCCGGTGCGCGAGCGCTTCACGCCGTAAGTCGGCCTTGGCGTCTATGAGCGTGGCGTCGGACATCCGATCGGGTTCAACCACCATTCCTCTGCGATGAACCCCGGACCGGCAAAAGTGCGGAGCCGCGCTGGCCGTCGGAGCGCTCGATCCCGGGTACCTACAGCGTAGGTGGGCGCCATATGTCCGAGCCCACGAGCCCGGTCAGGGACAGCTCCCTTCAGGATCGATAAGGCCCCGGGGATTGAAACTCCGTCGCACCCCACAGCCCCGCGCCACCAATCTAATGGGCGGCCTGCACCGGCGCCACTGGCACCGCGGGCGTGTCACCCGATGGCGACGTTTTCGCCGAGGCCGCGGTTTAGTCCCTTGATTACGCGCTCGATCCGTTCCGCCGCGGAATTGAGCGCGGCGGCGACGGCCGCCTGGGTCGCCTGCGCACGCTCGGTTGCTACCGCTCGAGCGTCCTGCAGCCCGGCGAGTTCTTCTTCGAGGCGGCGCAGGCGCTTGCCGGCCTCGACCAGTTCGTCGCCGACCGTGAGTGCCGCCATCATGGTCAGCCGCATGTCGCCGATCTCACCGAACTGCGCCCGCAACTGACCGATTCGACGGTCGAGATCGCCGGAGAGCCAGATCAGATGGTTCTCCTGACCATCCTCGCAGGCCATGCGGTATTGCCGTCCGTTGATGGTGACGCTCACATGAGCCATGACGCGCTCCCGGGCGGCTGTCGTCTGTTCTCAGCGTTCGTGCGAGTCGAGGACGGTGCGAATCGTATCGATGGCGAGATCGAGCCGGCGCGCAACTTCGCGGTTGGTGGTCTCGAGGCGGTTGCAGCGCGCGGCCTGCGCATCGAGGTCGGCGGCAAGCTTGGACCGGTCAGTGCCGAGCGCCTGAACCTGGGCGGCGAGCTTGTCTTCGCCGTGGTCGGATTGGCGCCGGCGTTCGGCCGCCGCCTCGAGCGCGTCCAGCGCCGCCGACAGGCGGCGGCTCGCGGCATCAATGGCGCTCGCGTCGCTCATGATTGTCTCCCCGCCCCCCGCGGCCGCCGCGCATCGGGAAATATTGGCCTCAGCAAGGAGTTGCCGCAGAAACCTACGGTGTGTGACGGTTCGGCGTCAACGCCTCGACGCGCTATCGGGTAAATTCCCGCCGCGATTTTTCCGGATAGATTTTCCGCGAGCTCTGCGCAGGCTTCGCGGCTGAAATTTGTCGAGTGTTTGACGTAAGCCCGCGTTGCGCGGTAAGCCGGCCGCCCGCGAGCGGCCTCGCCAAGGCCGCGTCCCGCAAACAGGACGCCCCAACAGCACGCCTATGATGTCGCGCGCCCAACATGACCGCATGGCGAACGCCATCCGTGCCCTCGCCATGGATGCGGTCGAACAGGCGAAGTCCGGTCACCCAGGTCTGCCCATGGGAGCGGCCGACATCGCGACCGTGCTGTTCGGGCGCTTCCTCAAGTTCGACCCGGCTGATCCGGCCTGGCCCGACCGCGACCGTTTCGTTCTCTCCGCCGGCCACGGCTCGATGCTCATCTACGCCGTGCTGCATCTCCTCGGCTATCCGGTGAGCATCGAAGAGATCAAACGCTTCCGTCAGCTCGGCTCGATCACCCCCGGCCACCCCGAGTACGGCCACACGCCCGGTATCGAGACCACGACCGGTCCACTCGGCCAGGGCCTCGCCAACGCTGTCGGGATGGCGCTCGCGGAGCGGCACCTCGCGGCGTGCTTCGGCGACAGTGTGGTCGACCACCGCACCTACGTGCTCGCCTCGGACGGCGATCTCATGGAGGGCATCAGCCACGAGGCGATCGCGCTTGCCGGACACCTCAAGCTCGCCAAGCTCGTCGTGCTCTACGACGACAACGGCATTTCCATCGACGGCCCGGTGGCGCTGACGGATTCCGTCGACCAGGTCGCGCGGTTCAAGGCGGCGGGCTGGGCGGCAAGCCGGATCGACGGGCACGATCCCGAGGCGATCGCGGCGGCCATTGCGGCGGCGCATGGCAACGACCGGCCGACCATGATCGCCTGCCGCACCACCATCGGCTTTGGCGCGCCCACCAAGGCGGGTAGCGAAAAGGCACACGGCTCGCCGCTCGGCGCACCGAAAATCGAAGCAACGCGCAAGGCGCTCGGCTGGAGCGAGCCTCC
>JAFAUQ010000053.1 GCA_019243195.1 Hyphomicrobiales bacterium | reverse complement strand
CGCTTGAGCCGGCGCGGATCTGAGTCGAGCACCTCGATCTCGAAATCGCCCGGCCCCTGCACCACCTCGCCGCGCGAGGGCAGCCGCCCGACCCGCGTCATGATGTAGCCGGCGAGCGTGTCGACCTCGTCGGCGATCTCGTCCTTGATCTCGAACTCCGGTCCGACCGTCTTGACGACGTCCTCGAGCGCGGCGCGCGCGTCGGCCAGGAACGAGCCGTCAGGCTGACGCACGATCGCGGGCGCGTCATCGTCGTCGTGCTCGTCCTCGATGTCGCCGACGATCTGCTCGACCACGTCCTCGATCGACACGATGCCGTCGGTGCCGCCATATTCGTCGATCACCAGCGCGAGATGAATGCGCGTCGCCTGCATCTTGGCGAGCAGATCGATCGCCGGCATCGAGGGCGGCACGAACAGGATCGTGCGCACGAGGTCCGTCGCTGACAATGGCACCGACAGATCGATTGCGTTGAGATCGAGCCCGGCGGTGAACGGCTTCTTGCGGCGCGGCTTGGTCGAGGCGCTCGCAGCCGCGCGATTGGCCATGTAGCCGATCAAATCCCGGATGTGCACCATGCCAGTGGGATCATCGAGCGTGTCGTCATAAACGACGAGCCGCGAGTGCGCGGCGACCTCGAACACCTTGACCAGTTCGCCTAGCAAAATGTCTTTTTGCACCGCGATAATGTCGGCGCGCGGCACCATCACGTCCTCGACCCCGCGTTCGCGCAGGCCAAGGATGTTTTTGAGCATCGCGCGCTCTTCCGGCGAAAAGCCGGATTCGGCCGCCGCGCCGGTCTCCAGGACGACCTCGAGGTCGGCACGGATCGAGTTGGTCTTCCAGCCCAAGAAGGTGCGCAGCAGCCGTGCGACCCAGGCCATGCCGCCCTCGCGCATGACCTCGCCCGGGTGCGGGACCGGAACGGGGAGATTTGTTCGTTCGACGCCGGCCGGTTCGGAGCGGCGAGGAGAATCGGTGTCAGACATGGCGGTCAACTTGCAGTGCCGTCGTGCGCGTAAGGATCGGGCACCTTCAGCCGTGCGAGAATCTCAACTTCCAGCCGTTCCATGGTGGCGGCCTCGGCATCCGACTGATGATCGTAGCCCAGCAGATGGAGAAAGCCATGCACGGCGAGGTGGGCGAGGTGATCGGCGAAAGTCTTGCCCTCGGCCTCCGCCTCGCGCGCCGTCGTTTCATAGGCAATCGCGATGTCGCCGAGGGTTCCGCTGCCGGGAGCGGCGGGAAACGAGAGCACGTTGGTGGGCTCGGCGCGACCGCGCCAACGGCCATTGAGCTCACGCATGGCGGCGTCATCGCACAGCATGACGGCGAGTTCTTTCGGCTCAGACGCGCCGGTCATGTCCGCGGCTTCGCCAATGGCGCGGCTGAGCAGGGCGGCGGCGTTCGGCACGTCGCGCCACAATGGTGATTCCACCACGATATTGATCGCGGGCGCCGGCCGCGCCCGCTGCGCGGCGGACGGCATCAGTCCCTGCCTTCGCGCTTGTGCGCCGGCGTGGCGGCGGCCTGTTCGTAAGCAGCGACAATCCGGGCCACGAGCGGATGACGGACGACGTCCTCGTGGGTGAAGACCACGTGGCCGATGCCTTCGACATTGGCGAGCAGGCGAACCGCTTCGGAAAGCCCGGAGGTTTGCCCGGGCGGCAGATCGACTTGGCTGGGATCGCCGGTGACCATCATGCGACTGTTCTCGCCCAAGCGGGTGAGGAACATTTTCATCTGCATGGCCGAGGTGTTTTGCGCTTCGTCGAGAATCACGGCGGCGTTCGACAGCGTGCGGCCACGCATGAAGGCGAGCGGCGCGATCTCGATCTCGCCGCTTTGCAGCGCGCGCTCGACAATCCGCGCGTCCATCATATCGAACAGCGCGTCGTAAATCGGCCGCAGGTAAGGATCGACCTTCTCGCGCATGTCGCCGGGGAGAAAACCGAGCCGTTCGCCCGCTTCGACCGCCGGGCGCGAAAGGATGATGCGGTCGACTTCCTTGCGCTCGAACAATTGCACGGCGTAAGCGACCGCGAGCCAAGTCTTGCCCGTGCCCGCGGGACCGGTGCCGAAGACGAGCGGGCAACGCTTGAGCGCGCGAACGTAGGCATCCTGCCCGGCGGTGCGCGCGCGCACCAAACGCTTGCGCAGATTTATTTCTTCGAAGTTCGGCCGTGCGGCGGCGGGATCGAAGTCGAACAGCGAAGCCTGCGAAATTACCAGCCGGATCGCGCCCTCGACGTCGCCGGGAACGAGGTCGTGCCCGCGCTTGAGCTGCTCGTACAGGCTCTCGAGCACGCGGCTCGCCTGCTCGCAGGCTTCGCGCGAGCCTTCGATCGTGACCTGATTGCCGCGCGAGTCGGCGACGACCCCGAGGCGGCGTTCGATCGAGGCGAGGTTCTGTCCATACTGTCCAAATAATGCGGAGGCGAGGCGGTTATCGTCGAACGCCATCACGATTTGCGTTGCCGCGCCTTCCCCGATCACCTCCGGAGAGCGAACGAGCGAGCCATTGTCCGGTCTCGATCGGGCCAAGCGTCACGCTCCTGCCGCGGCGAGCGCCGTCTGACCTGGACGCGCGGCCGACAGCGGTTCATCGAGCACGCCAAAGAGGCTGTTCGGCCCTACCTCGGTGATCCGCACGGTGACGATCTCGCCGATCAGCGCAGGCGCGGCCATCACCTGCACCGGCTGCAGATAGGGCGAGCGGCCGACCAATTGGCCAGGATGCCGGCCGGACTTTTCCAACAGCACGGAAAATGTCTTTCCCAGCGTGCGTGCGTTAAACGCGGCCTGATGCCGGTCGATCGCCGTTTGCAGGCGCGACAGGCGTTCGACCTTGATCGCATCCGGGAGCTGCTCGGCCATGACCGCGGCGGGCGTGCCGGGACGCGGCGAATATTTGAACGAGAACGCCCCTGCGAAGCAAATGTGATCGACCAGCGTGATGGTCTCGTGAAAGTCCTGCTCGGTCTCACCCGGAAAGCCGACGATAAAGTCGGAGGTGAGCGCGAGGTCCGCCCGTGCCGTGCGCAAGCGCTCCACGATGTCGATGTAATGCGCGCGCGTATGCCGCCGTTTCATTGCCGTCAGCACGCGATCGGAGCCCGACTGCACCGGCAGATGGAGACACGGCATCAACTGCGGCAAATCGCGGTGCGCCGCGATCAAGGTGTCATCCACGTCGGCCGGATGACTCGTCGTGTAGCGCAGGCGCGCAATGCCCTCGATCTCGGCCACGCGCTGGAGCAAACGGCCGAGGGACCATTCCGCACCGCCGGGTCCCCCGCCATGGTAGGCATTCACGTTCTGCCCGATGAGCGTGACCTCGCGCACGCCGGCGGCTGCCAGCCGTTCGACTTCAGCCACGACCTGCGCAACAGGGCGCGACACTTCCGCGCCGCGCGTATAGGGCACGACGCAAAACGTGCAGAAGCGGTCGCATCCCTCCTGGACCGTGACGAATGCGGTGACGCCGCGCGCCCGGGTTGCTGCGCGGCTCGGGGGCTCGAGAAAATCGAATTTGTCCTCGACGGGAAATTCCGTATCGAGCACGCGCCCCTCGCGGGCGAGGCGGTCGATGAGCGCGGGCAGGCGATGATAGCTCTGTGGCCCGACGACGAGGTCGACAACCGGGGCGCGGCGCAGGATTTCTTCGCCCTCGGCCTGGGCAACACAGCCAGCAACGGCGACCGTCATCGGGCGGTCATCGCGCGCGGCGGCCTCCTTCAATTTCCGAATGCGGCCGAGTTCCGAATAGACCTTCTCGGCCGCTTTCTCGCGGATATGGCAGGTGTTGAGGATGACGAGATCGGCGTCCTCGGGCGCAGCGGTTTCGACAAACCCGTGCGGCGCCAAAACGTCGGCCATACGATTGGAATCGTAGACGTTCATCTGGCAGCCGTAGGATTTGACGAAAAGTTTGCGGGGTCCGCTCATGCCGGTCCTGCCGATGTCGATCGGGGCCGTTCGGACCGTGGGCGCATCACGGGACATTCCGGTGCTTGAGATATCCCTTGTTCGGGCGGCCGCAACCGCATTAGAGCATGATGCCGAAAAGTGGGTACCGGTTTTCGGAAAACATCATGCTCCGGCAACAACTTAGAGCGGGATGGCGATTCGAAGAAATTCCATCCCGCTCTAGGCGCCGTCTTAGCGGGTTTTCCGGTGAAATGGAATGCTTGCGGTCTTACCGGTGGCGGCCTGTGCATGCATGCGTTCAGCGCTCGGACTTCTTGTCTTCCAGCGGCACGGCATAAAGCTCGAGCCGGTGGTCGACCAGCCGATAGCCGAGCCGCCGCGCGATTTCCGCCTGCAGGCGCTCGATCTCGTCCGACTGGAACTCGACGACGTCGCCGGTGCGCAGGTTGATGAGATGATCGTGGTGCGTGTCGGGAATTTGTTCGTAGCGCGCGCGGCCCTCGCGAAAATCATGGCGCTCGATGATGCCTGCATCCTCAAACAGTTTGACGGTACGGTAAACGGTGGAGATCGAGATGCGGTCGTCCACCGCGGCGCAACGCCGGTAAAGCTCTTCGACGTTTGGGTGATCGGCGGAGCGCGCGAGTACGCGGGCGATGACGCGCCGCTGCTCCGTCATGCGCATGCCCTTGGCGGCGCACAGCGCTTCGATGTTTGCTCTCGGGTCGGCCATATGGCGGTCCGCTGTATCAGCGATAACCATATCGAAAACGGTGCGCGAGCGAAATCGCCGGGGTTCTCGGATGCTGAGATCACCCGAGATCCCGGCGCAGCACCAGGGCCGCGCTTGAAGCGTTCCCTGGCCGCGAATAGTAACCGTCGCGCCGGCCAACCTGTCGAAATGCGCTGCGCGCATAGAGGCGCCGGGCCGCTACGTTGTCGTCATCGACTTCGAGGAAGACCGTACGGACGCCGAGCCCGGCGAGCCTGCGCAGATGCAAGTCGAGGAGCCGGCGCGCCAGACCGCGCCCTTGCTGCCCGCGGGCGACCGCAACCGACAGGATTTCCGCCTCGCCGGCGGCAATGCGCGAGATGATGAATCCGACCGGCCGGTGGCCGAGCGTCGCCCGATGGGCGAGCACGCTGCGGTCGAGCAGCAGCCGCTCGAACTCATCCTCGCTCCAGCCACGGCGGAAGGAGGCGCCGTGCAGCGACGCGAGAGCGGCTGCATCGCGCGCACTCGCTTCCGTCAGCATCGGCTCGGGCCGGCCGAAGAAGCGCGCGAACAGAGTATGATGCCGAAAAGTGGGTACCGGTTTTCGGAAAAACATCATGCTCCAACAATAACCTAGTGTCCCGATTCCGAAGTTCGCACCCTTGCGGCACACGCTGATGCGAACTTCGGAATCGAAGGACACTAGCAACTTTACGATTCTAGTGCCGCTTTGAACCCGAAGTTCGCCTTCGGGTTCGCGGCACTAGAGCGGGATGACTATTCGAAGAACGTCATCACGCTCGTCTCATTGACGGGAGATCCGGGCGGCATCCTGAGGTCGGGCATCGGGCGGGCGCAGGTAGAGCGGCTTGGGCCGCGCGCGGTCCGGTTGGGCCGCGGCGCCCAGTCGTGCCACCCAGCCGATCTCGGGCGCGCTCGCGGCCACGACTTCCGGAGCAGGCTCATCCGCCGGCCACTCTGCGGTCACGAGACGAGCGGCCGACCCGGTGATTAAGGCCGGAGCGCGGGTGCGTGCCTCCTCGACCGCCTCGCGCAACGCGGCGAGCCGCGGCGGGATCGCCGCGCGGCCACCCGGGCCGAATATCTGCATGTACACGTGGCCATGACGGGCATCGATCACCGGGATCACCGTCCCGGCAAAACCGGCGGCCACATGCGGTGCCGTGAAGGCGGCAAGCGTGGTGAGCCCGATCGCCGGCTTGCCGGCCGCAAGGGCAATCCCGCGCGCGGCTGCAATGCCCACCCGCACCCCGGTGAAGCTGCCCGGGCCGACGGTCACGGCGATGCGGTCGAGATCGGCGAACTCGAGACGGGCAGCTTCCATTAGCCGTGCGATGAGCGGCATCAGCGCTTCCGCATGGCCGCGGATCATCGGCAGTGTTTCGCTTGCCACGAGATCGCGCCGCTCGGTGTCGAGTACGGCCGTCGCGCAGGCATCGAGCGCGGTATCAAGGGCAAGGACGCGCATGCCCGATTAGAAATTAGGCGGGCCGCACCTCGGTCACGTCCGGAACGAAGTGACGCAGCAGGTTTTCGATGCCGTGCCGCAAGGTCGCGGTTGAGGACGGGCAGCCCGAGCAGGCGCCCTGCATGGTGAGATAAACGATCCCGTCCTTGTAGCCGCGGAAGGTAATGTCGCCGCCGTCGTTGGCGACCGCCGGCCGCACCCGCGTTTCGATCAGCTCCTTGATGGTGGCGACCGTCTCGGAATCTTTCTCGTCGAAATACTCCTCGGCCGCCGCGCTCTCGGCGCCGTTCGTCACGACCGGCTGACCCGACATGAAGTGTTCCATGATGGCGCCGAGGATCGCCGGCTTGAGCTGCTGCCACTCGCCGTCGCTTTTGGTCACGGCGATGAAATCGGAACCGAGAAACACCCCGCCGACGCCGGAAACGTCGAACAGGCGCTCGGCGAGCGGCGAATTGGCCGCCTCCGTGCGGTCGCGCATGTCGAGGGTTCCGGTATCGAGTACCGGTCGCCCGGGAAGAAACTTGAGGGTTGCCGGATTGGGCGTCACCTCGGTCTGAATGAACATCGCTTTTGCTCCATAGCCGGCGCGGGATCAAAGGCCCGCGGGGCGATTGTCATGTGCCCAATGTAATAGCACGCGGCCCCGCCGGAAAGTGCGCGTCCGCCGTCACGACAGGGCATCAAGTTCTTCGTCGCCGAGGTAGCCGGGCACGATGGCGACCGGAATCGGAAAGTTGGCGACCGTCTTGCCGAGGTTCGAGACCAGCGGTCCCGGCCCCTCCTTGCCGGTGCCGGCAGCGAGCACGAGCACCGCGATGTCTTCGTCCGCCTCGATCAGGCCGAGGATTTCCTCCGCCTTCTCGCCGTCTCGTATCACCCGCTCGGGCGTTATGCCGGCAATCCCGTTTGCACGATTGGCAAACTGATCGAGGATGACGTTCGCGGCTTCGTGGGCTTCCGCCTTCATGATGTCGGCGACGCCGAGCCATTGCTGATGGCGGTCTTCCGGTTCGATCACCAGCAGCATAAGCACACCGGCGTTGTTGCGGGCGGCACGCCGGCTCGCGTAATAGAGCGCGCGGTCGCACTCGGGCGAGCCGTCGATGATGACCAGATATTTCGGCTTATGCCCGGCTTCGTAGCTGCGGCGCTTGCGGCTCATGGCCCTCCCCCGGCGCGCTCGGAAGTCAATGCTGCCATGGCGGTCGGTCCGGCGACAAGCGGCCCGCGGTGGGTCAGCGCATTAGCGCCGCACGAAACCGACGATGTCTTTGACCGCCTTCATTGTCTCGGCGGCGATCGCCTGGGCGCGCGCGCCGCCGTCGGCGAGAACCTCATCGACGTGGCCGGGATCAGCGGAAAGGCGCTTCATCTCGGCGGCGACCGGCTCGAGTTTTGCGACTGCGAGATCGACAAGCGCGGTCTTGAATGTTGAGAACTGCGCGCCGGCAAACTGTTTGAGTGCCTGCTCCTCGGTCGAGTCGGCGAGCGCCGCATAGATGCCGAGCAGGTTTTCCGCCTCGGGCCGTTTCTTCAAACCTGCCGGCTCGCTCGGCAGCGGCTCGGGATCGGTCTTCGCCTTGCGAATTTTTTGCGCGATCGTGTCGGCGTCGTCGGTGAGGTTGATGCGCGAATAATCGGACGGATCCGATTTCGACATTTTCTTCGTGCCGTCACGCAACGACATCACCCGCGTCGCCGGGCCTGAGATGAGCGGCTCGGTGAGAGGAAAGAAAACGTCCCCGTGGCCGTGGTCGCGGATCGAGACGGCGAAGTCGTTGTTGAACTTCTGCGCGATGTCGCGGGTCAATTCGAGATGCTGCTTCTGGTCCTCGCCCACCGGCACGTGAGTTGCGCGATACGCGAGAATGTCGGCTGCCATCAGGGTCGGATAGGCGTAAAGCCCGACCGAGGCGTTCTCACGATCTTTGCCGGCCTTCTCCTTGAACTGCGTCATGCGATTGAGCCAACCCATGCGGGCAACGCAGTTGAAGACCCAGGCAAGCTCCGCGTGCTCGGCCACCTGGCTCTGGTTGAACACGATGTTGCGTTTGGGATCGATCCCGCAGGCGAGGAACGCCGCCGTGACCTCACGGGTGTTTTTGGGAAGCTCGGCGGGATCCTGCCACACCGTGATCGCGTGCATATCGACCACGCAATAGATGCAGTCGTAGCGCGCCTGCAGCGCGACAAACCGGGTAATGGCGCCGAGATAGTTGCCCAGGTGCAAATTGCCGGTCGGCTGCACGCCGGAGAACACCAGTTCTTTGAACGCCATGAGCCTCGTCCCTTTTGCGGCCCGCCACATGCCATGAGCGCGCTCACCAACGCAAGTGAGCCCCGCCACGCCGGGCATTGGCGATTGCCGCAAGTCGATAGCTCGTATATGGCACGAGCCCACCTACACGCGACCACCTCCCGCTTTGGAGCAACCCGTGAGCAGCGCGCGCTACGACGTCGTCGGCATCGGCAATGCCATCGTGGACGTGATTGCGCGTGCCGAGGATGGCTTTTTGCTCGGTCACGGCATGCACAAGGGCGGCATGCAGCTGATCGACGAGGCGCGTGCGGAGGCGATCTACGCGGAGATGGGGCCGGCGATCGAGATTTCCGGCGGGTCGGCCGCCAACACGATCGTCGGCGTCGCGAGTTTCGGCGCGCGCGCGGCCTTCGTCGGGAAAGCCAAGGACGATCAACTCGGGCGCACTTTCGCGCATGATATTCGGGCCGCGAGCGTCGCGTTTACGACGCCGTTCGCGAGCGCGGGTCCGTCCACGGGCCGCTGCTACATTCTGGTGACGCCGGACGGCGAGCGGACGATGAACACGTATCTGGGCGCGGCGCAGCACCTTGCGCCCGAGGACGTGGACCGCGAGCTCATTTCCGCGAGCGCGATCACTTATCTCGAAGGCTATTTGTGGGATCCGCACAATGCCAAGGAAGCCTTCCGTCGGGCCGCGGCTCTAGCCCATGAGGCGGGACGGCTGGTGGCGCTGAGCCTCTCGGACGCCTTCTGCGTCGATCGCTGGCGCGAGGAATTTCGCGACCTCATCCGCGGCGGAACGGTCGACGTGCTGTTCGCCAATGAAGCCGAGCTCAAGAGCCTCTATGAGACCGCGGATTTCGGAACGGCCGCGGCGGCACTGCGGGAGGAGGCGCGGCTTGCGGTGATCACGCGCAGCGAGCAGGGCTGCGTGGTGGTGAACGCGCGCGGGCTAGAGCCAGTAGGGGCATTTCCAGTCGAGCGCGTCATCGACACGACCGGGGCCGGCGACCTGTTCGCGGCCGGATTCCTGGTGGGTCTGGCACGCGGCGCCCCCCACGCAACGGCCGCGCGTCTCGGGGCTTTAGCGGCAGCCGAGGTGATCGGGCACCTTGGCGCCCGGCCAGAGACCTCGCTCAAGGATTTGGCGGCGCAACACGGCTTGGTTTGATGATTTATTCGCTTTTGCCGCGCGCCGCTAACTAATTGGTAAGTGAAGTTGATTACCGGTTGATGACCATCCAACCGGAACTCATGCAATGGCCATGCCCAACGATGCCGGCGAGCATCACGGCGAACCGGCTGCGGCCGCCTCCGGCAACATTTCGACCGACGCCGCGCCCGCTAACGAAGCTCCTGCACCAGTCTCCAGCGCCCCTACCGGCGCTGCCGAAGAGCGGATCACGTCCGCAACCCCGGGCGCTCAGGCCGCCCCGGCATCGTCCGCGAAGCCCGCGCCGAACCTGCCGCGCGCGGCGGTCCTGACTTGGCGGCCGGAGGAGCGGATCGGCGCGTCCGGTGCGGAAACCGTAGAGGCGGAGCGCCCGCGCGCGCGCGCCGGCGGGCGCCGCTTTGCACTGCTTGCCGCCGGCCTCACTCTGGCGGCCGCGATCGGGGCGATCGCCGGCACGGCGGGAATGGCGGGCGTCGAGCGACTCCTTGCTGGTGCGCCGCCAACCGCAGCGCCAGCCGCTGTCGCCGTCCATCACGAGAGCGGCGACGAAGTCCGCATTCTCAAAGAGTCGGTCGCGCAGCTCAAAACCAACGTGAAATCACTGAGCGATAACGTGGCGGCGCTGCGGTCCACGATCAACCTTTCGACCTCTGCCGCGAACACCCAGTTCACCAAGATCAGCGAGTCGCTCGACCGGGTGGAAAAGGAGCGCGCCGCGGACCGCGAGCGGGCCGACCGAGAACGGGCCGCCGAACGCGAGCGCGGCGAGAAGCGCGTCACCGTGCTCACCCCATCACCCGAGCCGACCGGCTCGGTCCCGCCGGCTTCGGCAGCTTCGGCACCTGCGGCCGAGCCGAAGGCCGTGACCAAGAACCCCGTCGTCGAAGGCTGGTTGTTGCGCCGGGTCTACGGCTCCGACTCCGCCCTCGTCGAGGGACGTTACGGCGTTGTCGAAATTGTGCCGGGCGATCTCGTGCCCGGCCTCGGACGCATTCAGGAGATCAAGCGCCAGGACGGCCACTGGGTGGTCGTGACCTCGCGCGGCCTGATCGTTTCGGCGCGCTAATCCATCGCAGAATTTGTGGGGGGCCGGCCGCAACGGCCGGCCTCGCTTCCGTGCTAGTCTCCCCGCGCATGCGCGTGGGAGATGGCATGAGAACGCACTTGTTTGCGATGATCTGTGCGGCGTTCGCCGTCAGCGTCGGCATACACGTCACGCCAGCAAGCGCGCAGGTTACGCCGGCGCCGCCCACATCCGAACTCTCGGATCGCTGCCCTGGCCTCGTCGCCCGCGACCGCCCGCACGTGGTTCCGGCGACATTCCGGCTTGCCGCTCTTGCCGACGGCGAGGTCAGGCTCACCTACGTGGGCCATTCGACCTTTCTGATCGAGAGCCCGCGCCGCGTGCGCATCGCAACCGATTATAACGATTACGCGCGGCCGCCGGTCGTGCCCGACATCGTCACGATGAATCACGCCCACTCGACGCATTACACCGACCATCCCGATCCCGCGATTAAATACGTGCTGCGCGGCTGGGCGGCCGACGAGAAGCCGGCCGAGCACGACATTACCTATCAGGACGTGCGCGTGCGGAACGTTCCCACCAACATCCGCGATTGGAGCGGCGGCACCCAACGCCACGGCAATTCCATTTTCATCTTCGAGGTCGCGCAACTGTGCATCGCCCATCTTGGACACCTGCACCACACGCTCACCCAGCAGCAGCTCAACGATATCGGCCGGGTCGACGTGGTCCTCGCGCCGGTCGACGGCAGCTACACCCTCGATCTCGACGGCATGGTCGAGGTGCTGCATGCGCTCAAGGCGCCGCTCACGATCCCGATGCACTACTTCGGCGTTTACACGCTCAACCGTTTCCTCGATCGCATGAAGGAGGAATGGGATGTGGAAATAGGCGACACGCCGTCGCTCGTTCTCTCGAAGGCGAGCCTGCCCACGAAGCCGAAGGTGCTGGTGCTGCCCGGGCATTAAGCATGATCCCGAAAAGTGGGAACCGGTTTTCGGAAAAGATCATGCTTCAACAAAAAGACGGCAGAGCGCAACCCGCCGCCTCATGTCAGCATTTGCCCGCCGTCCACGACCAACGTCTGCCCGGTGATCCAGCTTGCCTGGTCCGATGCCAGAAACAGCACGGCATTGGCCACTTCTTCCGGCCGGCCCAGCCGTCCGAACGGAATGCTCGCGAGGACGCCATTGTAGAGCGCGGGCTGCGCCGTCTTGCGCTGCTCCCACATGCCGCCCGGAAATTCGATCGAGCCCGGTGCCACGCTGTTGACGCGGATGCGCGCCGCCGCGAGCGCCACCGCCTGACTCTGGGTGTAATGGACCACCGCCGCCTTGACGGCGCCGTATGGAGGGGTGCGCGCCGACGGCTGCAGCGCCGAGATCGACGAGGTGTTGATGATCGCGCCGGCGCTCGATTGCTTGAGGAATGGCAGCGCCGCTTCGCTCGCGCGAACCGTGGCCATCAGATCGACCGAGACGCTCGCGGCCCATCCGGCTTCGTCGTCGGTGAGGCCGAAGCCCGATGCGTTATTGACCAGCACGTCGATGCCGCCGAGCGCCGCGGCGGCCTCGGCGATGTAGCGCGCGACCGCGCCTGCATCGCCGAGGTCACAGGTCGCCGCGTGCGCCAAGCCGCCGGCGGCGGCGAGTTCGTCACGCACGCGTGCGATGCCGTCCGCGCGGCGCGCGCAAACCGAGACAGCCGCGCCGGCCCCGGCAAAAGCGAGCCCTATCGAGCGGCAGATGCCGCGGCTGCCGCCGGCGACGACCACGCGCCGTCCGGTGAAATCAAATGCCATGGCAAAACCTTTCCGGGAGACAAGCGGCGCCTTTCGGCGCCGCGTTATGAACGCGTGACGCTTAAATATCAGATTTCCGTTGGAAGGTGACGCACGTGGAGCGCGGGCGCTTATGCATCCACGGTCGCGGCGAGCGCGTTCTCCTGGATGAACACCTTGCGCGGCTCGACGACGTCGCCCATCAGCTTGGTGAAAATGTCGTCGGCTTCGTCGACCTCTTTGACCTTGACCTGCAACAGCGAGCGCGCGTCGGTGTCGAGGGTGGTCTCCCAAAGCTGCTCGGCATTCATCTCGCCGAGGCCCTTGTAGCGCTGGAGCGAGAGGCCTTTGCGGCCGGCGCCGGTGACCGCCTCGAACAAGTCCACCGGGCCATGAATCGGCGTATCTTCGTCCTTGCGCCGCAGCGTCGCGGGTGGAGTTGGTCGAGGATAAGTCTGCTGCAGGGAAAGGGCGAACTCGTCGAGCTTGCGTGCGTCTGCCGAGCCGAGCAAGGCTTGGTCTATGATCGCGACCTCCTTGACGCCGCGGACCACGCGCTCGAACTGGAAGCCGTCCTCGCTGAATCGTCCGGTCCAGCCGCGCTCGGTTTCGTCGGTCAGCGCGTCGAGGCGTCTCGCGATGTATTCGGCCGCCCGTGTGGCGGTTGGAGGCTCATCTGTTACCCGCTGTTGCAGAACACCGGCGATGGCGGCCTGCTCGATGACCTTGCGGTT
Organism: Hyphomicrobiales bacterium; assembly: GCA_019243195.1. Taxonomy (GTDB): domain Bacteria; phylum Pseudomonadota; class Alphaproteobacteria; order Rhizobiales; family Xanthobacteraceae; genus AP-16. The sequence goes on along the minus strand of JAFAUQ010000053.1, from coordinate 5,529 downwards.
ATAGCGGCTGTGCAACCCGTTCAGGAGATTACGAATGGACCGCGATTCCTCCACCAGATGACGCAGATCGTTGCCGGCACGCTCCTCGCCTGACGACAATCGCAACACCGCGTCTTCTATTCCGCTGTCGATCAGATAATCCTCAAGGGCGCGCTCGTCCTTCAAATAGTGTTCGGACTTGCCGCGCGAGACTTTGTAGAGCGGCGGCTGGGCGATGTAGAGATGGCCGCGATCGATGAGCTCGCGCATCTGCCGATAGAAGAACGTCAGCAGCAGCGTGCGGATGTGAGAGCCGTCCACGTCCGCGTCCGTCATGATGATGATCTTGTGATAGCGCAATTTGTCGGCGGTGAATTCGTCGGTGCCGATACCGGTGCCGAGCGCGGCGATCAGCGTGCCGATCTGCTCTGACGAGAGCATCTTGTCCATGCGCGCGCGCTCGACATTGAGGATTTTGCCGCGCAACGGCAGCACCGCCTGGAACTCCCGGTTGCGCCCCTGTTTGGCGGAGCCGCCGGCCGAGTCGCCCTCGACGATGAAAATTTCCGACTTGGCCGGATCACGCTCCTGGCAGTCGGCCAGCTTGCCGGGCAACGACGTGACGCCCAGCGCGCTCTTGCGCGTCATCTCGCGGGCCTTCCGCGCCGCTTCGCGCGCCGCTGCCGCCTGGATCACCTTGCCAATGACAATTTTGGCTTCGGCCGGGTGTTCCTCGAACCAGGCGTTGAGCGCGTCATTGAGAACGCCCTCGACCACCGGACGCACCTCGGAGGAGACGAGCTTGTCCTTGGTCTGCGAGGAAAACTTCGGGTCCGGCACCTTCACCGAGAGCACCGCAGTCAGTCCCTCGCGGCAGTCGTCGCCGGTGAGCGCGACCTTCTCCTTTTTGGCAAGGCCGCTGTTTTCGGCGTACCCGGTGACTTGGCGCGTGAGCGCGCCGCGGAAGCCGGCCAAATGCGTGCCGCCGTCGCGCTGCGGGATGTTGTTGGTGAAGGCGAGCACCGCCTCGTGGTAGCCGTCGTTCCACCACAACGCACACTCGACGCCGATGCCGTCGCGCTCCGCCTTGACGACGACCGGTTTCGGCACCAGCGGCGTCTTGTTGCGGTCGAGATATTTGACGAAAGCCTCGACACCACCCTCGTAGCGCATCTCCTCGCGCTTCTCGACCGCGTGGCGCATGTCGGACAGCACGATCAGCACGCCGGAGTTGAGGAAGGCAAGCTCGCGCAGGCGATGTTCCAGTGTCGCCCAGTCGAACTCGAGCATGGTGAAGGTTTTTGGCGAGGGCAGGAACGTCACTTCGGTGCCCTGCTTGTCGTGGGCGGCGCCGACGATCGCGAGCGGCGCTGCCGCCACGCCGTCGGCGAACTCCATGAAGTGCTCCTTGCCGTCGCGCCAGATGGTCAGCTTGAGCCAGGACGAGAGCGCGTTGACGACCGAGACGCCGACGCCGTGCAGGCCGCCCGACACCTTGTACGAGTTTTGATCGAATTTCCCGCCCGCGTGGAGCTGGGTCATGATCACTTCGGCGGCCGACACCCCTTCGCCCTTGTGGATGTCGACGGGAATGCCGCGGCCGTCGTCGATCACGGTGCACGAGCCGTCGGGATTGAGCCGGACCACGACTTCCTTGGCGTAACCGGCGAGCGCTTCGTCGATCGCGTTATCGACGACCTCGTAGACCATGTGATGGAGGCCGGAGCCGTCGTCGGTGTCGCCGATATACATGCCCGGACGCTTGCGCACGGCGTCGAGCCCCTTGAGGACCTTGATCGATTCCGCGTCGTAGTCGGAAGGCAGGGTCTGTCGGCGGGCGGGTTCGGCCATGCGGAACTTTCGAATCGTCTGGGGAGCGGATTATCAGCTTGGTTTGACACGAAAATATGGCCCCGTACAGGCCAAAGTGATCGCGCTGAAGCCATTGGCATATAAGGATTTTTTAACCAAATTCCAGGGGCGCAAGTGGCCCGATTCGTGCCTCTGATTCATGGCCCGAAAATGCTCTCCGAGAGGGCAGCAGTTTGCGCTCACGCACGCCGTTGCGCGCGGCCGGGCGTGACGTCAAACCAGGCCGCGGACGAGGCAATCGGATCGAACACCGCAGGGTCAGCGCCGCTCATCCACACCTGCGCGCCGATGCCGGCCAGCCGTTCATAAAGCGCCTCGCGCCGCGCCGGATCGAGATGCGCGGCGATTTCGTCGAGGAGAAGGATCGGCGTGATCCCGGTCATGGCGCCGACGAGGCCCGCGTGCGCCAGCACGAGTCCGACGAGCAGCGCCTTCTGCTCGCCGGTCGAGGCTTCGCCGGCGGCAATTTGCTTCGGCCCATGTGTGACCAGCAGGTCGGTGAGATGCGGCCCCTCGAGCGTGCGTCCGGCGGTCGCGTCGCGCGCGCGGCCCGCGCGCAGCGCCGCGCGATAGCGGTCCTCGAGTTCGGACGCGGGGCAAGCGCCGATCGCGTTCTCGATCGCGCCGTCGAGCGCGATGCCCGCCCACGGGAAGGGCGACGCGGTGTCCTTGTCGGTGGCGAGCGCCGCGGCAAGCCGCTGCATGGTTTCGGCGCGTGCGGCTGCGACCGCGATGGCGACTTCCGCGGTCTCGTGCTCGACCGCATCGAGCCAGTGGCCGTCCGGGCTCGGCTCTTGCAGCAAGCGGTTGCGCGAACGCAGCGACCGCTCGAGGGCGCTGACGCGGCTCGAATGCGACGCGTCGACGGCGAGCACCAGGCGGTCGAGGAAGCGCCGGCGCTCCGAGGCAGGGCCGGCAAACAAACCGTCCATCGCCGGCGTGAGCCACACGATGCGCAGGTGATCGGCGAAGGCGGCAGCCGAAGCGACCGGCTCGCGATCGACACGGCATTGACGCGAGGCCGTAAAGTCGTCCGTTGGCAGTACGATTCCGGTGCCGAGCGTTGCGAGCCCGAGCGCACCTTCGATTTCCGCGGCGACCGCCCACGATCCGTCGCCTTCGGAAAATGCCGTTTCTTCCAAGGTGGCGCGGCGCAGCCCGCGTCCGGGCGCGAGAAACGAGATCGCTTCCAACAAGTTGGTCTTACCCGCGCCGTTCGCGCCGGTGAGCACCACGAGGTCGCGGTCGACCGATAAGCTCGCCGCGCGGTAGCTGCGGAAATTCGTCAGCGTGAGGCGGAGAATGCGGACCGCGGTTGGCTGCGGCATTACACCCGCATCGGCATCAGGACGTAGAGCGCGTCTTTGGCGTCGCGATCCTGAATGAGCGTGGGCGAGCCGGGATCGGCAAGCCTGAGCACGGCGACCTCGCCCTCGATCTGCGCTGCGATGTCGAGCAAATAGCGCGAGTTGAAGCCGATATCGAGACGCTCGGCGTCATACTCGACTTCTATTTCCTCGGTGGCGCTGCCGGAATCCGGATTGGTGACGGACAGGATGAGCTTGCCGGCCGAGAGCGACAGCTTGACGGCGCGCCCGCGCTCGCTCGACACCGTCGAGACGCGATCGACCGCCGCCTCGAAATCGGGCTTGTCGACGGTGAGTTCCTTGTCATTGCCGAGGGGAATGACGCGCGCATAATCCGGAAAAGTGCCGTCGATCAGCTTCGAGGTCAGCACCACGTCGCCCAGCGTGAAGCGGATTTTGGTCTGCGAGAGTTCGACCGTGATCTCGGCTTCCGCGTCTTCGATCAGCCGCTGGACCTCGCCCACAGTCTTGCGCGGCACGATCACCCCGGGCATGCCTGCCGCGCCGGAAGGTGCGGGCAAATCGACTTGGGCGAGGCGGTGCCCGTCGGTCGCGACGGCGCGCAACGTCGCGTCCTTGCCGTCTAGTCCGTGCAGATAGATGCCGTTGAGATAGTAGCGCGTCTCTTCTGTCGAGATGGCGAACTGAGTCTTGTCGATCAGCCGTTTGAGGTCCTTCGCGGAGACCGGAAAGCGGTGCGTCATCTCGCCGGCGGCGAGATCGGGGAAGTCGCTTTCCGGCAGTGTCTGCAGGCTGAATTGGGCGCGGCCGGCCCGGATCGTGAGGCTGCCGCGCTCGCCCGAGGCGTCGAGCACGACCTGGGCGCCCTCGGGGAGCTTGCGCACGATGTCGTAGATCATGTGCGCCGGCACCGTGGTGGCGCCCGCGCTGCCGACCTCGGCCGCGATGGTCTCGACCACCTCGAGGTCGAGGTCGGTAGCCTTGAGGGCGAGCTTGGCATCGCCGCCCCGGATCAGCACGTTGGCAAGGATCGGAATCGTGTTGCGCCGCTCGACCACCCGATGGACGTGACCGAGGCACTTCAGAAGCGCCGAGCGCTCGACGGTTACTTTCATAGCGACCCCCGCTCGCCGCGCGACGCCCCGGCGCGTCGCGGCCTCGTGCTCTTACCGCGGCCGCCCGGCGCGGATCAGTCGATTACCGGGGGCAAGAAAGTGGCGCGGCCCGGGGGATTCGGCAAGGGCGCTCCGGGGCCCCGTGGATAAGTGACGCAAAGGCGACTGCCGTTGCGGGTGCGGACTTACTCCTGCAGCAGCCGTTTCAACAGCTCGATCTCTTCGGCGAGCGCGCTGTCGCTGGTGGCGAGAGTCTCGATCTTGCGCACCGCGTGCAGCACCGTCGTGTGGTCGCGCCCGCCGAAGCGCCGGCCGATTTCGGGGAGCGAGCGCAACGTCAGGGTCTTGGCGAGATACATGGCGATCTGCCGCGGCCGCACCACGTTGGCGGTGCGGCGCGAGGACAGGAGATCGGCGCGGCTGACGTTATACTGGCGCGCCACCATCCGCTGGATGTCCTCGATCTTGACGCGCTTGGGATCCTGCGGCCGCACCAGGTCGCGCACCGCGCGCTCGGCCATCTCGATCGTCACCGGGTGGCCGGTGAGCTTGTTGTGGGCGAGCAGCCGATTGAGCGCTCCGTCGAGATCGCGCCCGTTGTGGGTCACCGTCTTGGCGATGAAGGCGAGCACCGGCGCCGGCACGTCGAAGCCGAGGTGATGCGTCCGCGCCGCGGCCACCCGCGACTTGAGGATTTCCAATCGCAACTCTTCCTCGTGCGAGCCCATCTCGACCACGAGCCCGCCGGCGAGCCGCGAGCGGACGCGCTCGTCGAGCGTCTCCAAGTCGGACGGAGGGCGATCGGCCGCGATCACCACTTGGCGGCCGGCGTCGATCAGCGCGTTGAGCGTGTGGCAGAACTCGGCCTGGGTCGACTTGCCCTGGAGAAACTGCAGGTCGTCGATGACCAGTACGTCGATGCCGCGCAGCGTTTCCTTGAACGCGATGGCCGTCTGCGTCTTGAGCGCGGACACGAAGCCGTACATGAATTTTTCGACGGTGAGATAGAGCACTTTGCGGCCGGCCTGGGCGTTGCCGGTCCAGGCGATCGCCTGCAGCAGGTGCGTCTTGCCGAGCCCGACGCCGGCGTGGACGTAGAGCGGGTTGAACATCACCGGCTCGCCGGGGCGGGCGCTTGCCACCTGTTTCGCCGCGGCATGGGCGAGCGTGTTGGAGCGTCCGACCACGAAGGCATCGAAGGAAAGGCGCGGGTCGAGCGGCGAGCCGCCGAGCGC
>JAFAUQ010000036.1 GCA_019243195.1 Hyphomicrobiales bacterium | reverse complement strand
GTCGTGAGCGTGCCGTCGGCGTCCTCCAGCACGCCGCATTCGACCTCGCGCCCACGCATGAATTCCTCGATCAGCACCTTGCGGTCGTGACGGAACGCCTCGGCCAGCCCGGCCGCGAACTCCTCCGCCGTGTCGGCCTTGCCGACGCCGACCGAAGAGCCGAGGCGTGCCGGCTTGACGAACAGCGGGCGGCCCAGCTCTGCCGTCAGCTCCGTGAACGAGGGTGCGTCGTCCGGGGTGACCACGCGAAAGCGCGGGATCGGCAGGCCGGCATCGCGCAGCAGGCGCTTGGCCGCGTCCTTGTCCATGGCGGCGGCCGAGGCGAAGACGCTCGCACCGACGAACGGCACGCCGGCAAGCTCGGCGAGCCCTTGCACCGAGCCATCCTCGCCGAACGGGCCGTGCAGCACGGGAAAGATCACGTCGACGGGCGCAGGTGGCTCGAAGGCGTCGCCGGACGCGACGACCAGCCGGCCGCCGCCGCCCGGCAGCAGCGTGATCAGCGAGCCGTTATCAGGAACTTGCGCCGGAAATTTTCCATCGGGAAGCGCGCACAACATCCACGCGCCCGTGCGTGCGACCGCGATCGGCACGACTTCATAACGTTCGGGATCAAGCGCGCGATGGACGTTCGCGGCCGACATCAGCGAAACGTCGTGCTCGGCGGATCGCCCGCCGAAAAGCAGCGCCACGCGGAGCTTGCGGTCCATTACCCCTCCCGCCTCTCATGCCCGGCCTCGCGCCGCGCATCCACGTCTTGGCTGGCAAACAAACCTAAAGACGTGGCCGGCCGGGACAAGCCCGGCCGTGACACGGGGTTGAGGTTGGTTCGACTAGACGATTACGCCACGTCGTCGCGGCTGCGCGCGAACAGCGAAGCGGGGAACTCGGCGGCGTAGCGCCGGCCGGGCGGTTCGGGTTGCAGCTCCGGCGGTGCGCCCAGGTTGGGTTCGACCGCGCGGCGATAGAGATGCCACGTCGCGTGACCGAGCACCGGCATGACGACGGCGAGCCCGAACAGCAGCGGGATCGATCCGAGCACCAGCAACACGGCGACGATGAAGCCCCACGCCGCCATGGTCACCGGGTTGGCGAGCACCACGCGCCAGGACGTGACGATCGCGCCGGCCGCGCCCACGTCGCGGTCGATCAGCAGCGGGAACGACACCACACTAATGCTCAGCACCAGCACGGCGAATAGGAATCCGACCGCGTTGCCGACGACGATCAGCGTCCAGCCCTCGGGCGTCGTGAGCACCCGTTGGAAGAAATCGGGAATCGACGCTGCCGGCAGGTAGCCAAAGGTCGCGATGTAGATCGCCTGTGCCACCGCGATCCAGACCAGGAAAATCGCCATCAGCAGCACACCGAGCGTCACGATGGCGGCGAACGTGGGCCGATGACGCACGTCGAACACATGACGCCAGGAGATGTCGAGGCCCTGCTCGCGCCGCCGGCTCATCTCATAAAGCCCGATCGCCGCGAACGGACCGACCAGCGCGAAGCCCGCCATCAGCGGGAACAGCAGCGGGAGCACGTCGTAGCCGATCGCGAGACGCCCGAGGACGAGCCCGGCGATCGGATAGATGATGCAGAGAAAGAGCGCGTGGCTCGGCATCGCCGAGAAGTCGTCGACGCCTTTGGCGAGCGCCGCTTTGAGATCGGCGAAGCTGACGGTGCGAACGGCAAGGTGGGCCGGACCTTCGCCGGCGCCGGTGATCACGTGCGACATGGCCATGGTCGTTCCTCCTTCGAGGTCTTGCATGTTCCGGCGAAGTGGGTACCCGTTCGCCGATAAAGAACATGCGCATAACTTGGCGAGGCATGACGCACTGCCACGCCTCGAGCGCGAACCGATTTTGGCGCACACTCTAACGCCGGCCCGACGATTGTGGTTTCACAATTCCGGGACGTAAACTGCCGTTCGTCTCCACTTATTCCCGATGCCGAACGCTTTTTGGGTGAAACCGATCAGCTCTCCGCGACCGGATACTTCGCCAAAATTTCGCCGATGCGCCGGAGCGCCTTTTCGGCGGCTGCCTCCGGCGCCATTCCTTCGCGGATGATATCGGCCTCGGCCGCGCCCCAGATCTGCTGGGCATTCGCTTCCGCAAGACCGGGATTGAATACGGGATAGTAAGGCACCGTCGGCTCCAACACGCCCTCGGTTGTGTAGGCCACCCGGTGCGGGTCTGCCGGATCGAGCCAGAATGGGTCGCTCTTGGCCAATTCCGGCATCGGCGGCAAAAACCGGCCCAGTCCGGATTTGAGATATTCGTTCACGACCTTCGGCTGGATGACATACTTGAGGAAGTCCTTGGCCACCTCGACGTTCTTCGCTCCTTTGGGGATGAAGCCGCCGATGACCCCGAGCAGCGCCGGCATCTGTTTGCCCGCATTGTCACGCGGCAAGCCCATCGTCACGATGTCGTCGTACTGCTCCTTCTTGTGATATAGCGCGACTTCGGTCGAGATCGTTCCGTCCAAACTCATGATGATCTGCTTGGCGTGGAACGCGTTGTTGTCGTCAGCGTCGTTCCAGCTTAACGCCCCTGGCGGGACGTAGCCTTCCTTGTAGGCGGTGGCGATATACGCGAGCGACTTGATCACTGCCTGTTTGACCTGTGGATCCTCGAGGTGCGGCACGCCGTCCGGCGTGATAAAGCCGTTGCCGCCGTTGGCCACCAGGAAATGATAGAACATGTTGTTGCCGTCGGCCGGGCCGGTGGTGGTCGGCTGCATACCCAGCGCATAAAGGCCGCGCATGCCCTTGTCGCGCAACGCCTTCTGCATCGGCTTGAAGAAATCCCAGAAGGCGTCCCAGGTCTTCGGCGCGTCGGAAAGTTTGTACCCGGATTTGTCGACGAGCGAGCCCCACACGTGAAATGGCAGCGTGCCGGTCATGTAAGGGGCCAAGTAGAAGCCGCGCTTCTTGGTGACGTTGTTATAGTACCGCGACGCGAGCAGGGCGGTCGGATGATAGTGGGGCTTCTGCGTCTCCACGACGTCGGTCAGATCGATGAGCCGGTCGTGCCAGGCACTCTGCGGAACGACTGTGTTGGCAGCGGTGGGATGAGTAAGCACATCCGGCACGTCGCCGCTGGTGAGCGCCGAGACGATCTTCTGCATCAGCGGTCCAAACGGAACGATGCTGGCGTCGATGACGTTGCCGCTTGCCTGCTCGTAGGCAGCGACCATGCCTTTCAAGGCATCATCCTCCTCGCGGACGAAGCCCTGGGCCCACCACACGTGCGCGGTTTTGGCCGCGGCGTTTGCGACGTAGGGCCGCGCGATTGTTCCCGCGGCCGCGAGAGCGAGGGAACCGCCAATCACCGAACGCCTGCTCGGGTTGTTCATGCTGCTCCTCCATGCCGTTCCCTGGCCGCGCGTTGGGCACGCGGCGTTTCATTGTTCTTGTCAGAAGTCAGTCGCGCGTGATGGCCTCGGTGACGAATGACCGGAGCGCTGGGCGCGAGCGCACGCATCGATGGTACGCGGATATGCGTTTTTTGCAATGGCTCTATGCGCGGCCGCGAGACTCAGTCGGCACGGCCGGTTGGTGGTCGTAAGTCGTTGATTTTATGAGGACGCCGACCCGTTGAGGGCTTGCCACACGCGGTAGGGCGTCGCCGGCATATCGATGTGCCGCACGCCGGCCTTGCGGTGAAGCGCGTCAACAATCGCGTTGATCGCGGCCGGTGGTGCGCCGATCGCGCCCGCTTCGCCCGCCCCTTTGATGCCGAGCGGGTTCGCCGTGCAGGGGACGTTGCGCGTGGTGAAGGAGAACGACGGCAGGTCGTCGGCGCGCGGCAGGGCGTAGTCGCTGAATGAGCCGGTGAGCAGTTGCCCGCTGTCCTCGTCATAGACCGTGTGCTCGAGCAGCGCCTGGCCGAGCCCCTGCACGATGCCGCCGTGCACCTGCCCTTCCAGCAGAAGCGGATTGATGATGGCGCCGAAGTCGTCGACGATCGTGTAGTTCAGGATATCAACGACGCCGCTTGCCGGATCTATTTCGACCTCCACAATGTGGCAGCCGTTCGGGAACGTCGCGACGCTCGGCGTCTGCACCTGCGTGGTGTCGAGACCCGGCTCGTCGCCGGGTGAAACCTTGCCGGGGTCGCGCGCGGCTTCCGCCACGGTGAACAGATCGACATGTCGATCGGTGCCGACGATGCGAAATTCGCCGTCAGCAAACTCGACGTCGCCCGCCGAGGCCTCCAGCAGATTGGCGGCGATCCGGCGTCCCTTCTCGATCACCTTATGCGAAGCCTCGTGCAGCGCCGACCCGCCCACCGGGAGCGCCCGCGAGCCGCCGGTGAGACCGCGCGGCGAGCGGTCTGTGTCGCCCATCACCACGTCGATGCGCTCGGCGTCGACGCCGAGCCGGTCGGAGACGAGTTGTTTGTACGAGGTGTGCAGCCCGGTGCCGTATTCCTGGTTGCCCATCACCAGTTCGATGCGACTGTCCTTGAACTCGATCGACGCGGTCTCGGGAAAACCGCCGCCGCAGCGCTCGGTGTAGGTCGCCATGCCGATGCCGCGCAGCAGGCCGCGCTTCTCGCTCTCGCGCCGCCGTTTTGGGAAGCCTTTCCAATCGGCCTTCTGCATGCACAGTTCCATCATCGCGGCGAACTCGCCGGAATCGAACGTGAGCTTGGTGGCCGACGTATAGGGCATCGCCGACGGTTTGATGAAATTGATCTTGCGGATGCGGTCGGGACTCATGCCGATCTCGCGCGCGGCGGCATCGACGAGCCGCTCGATCAGATAAGCCGCCTCCGGCCGGCCGGCGCCGCGATAGGCACACACCGGCACCGTATTGGTTTGGTGCAGATGCCCTTCACGTTGATGGCGATCGCCGGCGTCGTGTAGAGACCCGACACGAGATCCGACGAACGCGTCGGGATGAACGGTCCCATGAACGAGAGATAGGCACCGAGGTTCGCCAGGATCGACACGCGCAGCGCAAGGAATCGGCCCTTCTCGTCGAGCGCGAGTTCGGCGCGGGTGACGTGATCGCGCCCTTGGTTGTCCGACATGAAGCCTTCCGAGCGGTCGGACTGCCACTTCACCGGCCGCTTGAGCTTGCCGGCCGCCCAAACGACGAGCGCCTGCTCCGGATAGATGAATGCCTTCATGCCGAAGGCGCCGCCGACGTTGGTCGGCGTGACCACGCGCAGCTTTTCCTTTGGCAGTTTGAGCACGTTCTCGGCGAGCGGATCGCGCACGAAGTGCGACCCCTGTGTCGCCGTGTAGAGCACAGGCCGCCCGGCCGCCACGTCATAGTCGCCGATCGCGTTGCGCGGCTCCATCGAATTGACGACCACGCGATTATTGACCATCTCGAGCGTGGTGACGTGCGCGGCGCGCGAGAACGCCGCGTCGGTAGCCGCGAAATCGCTCGTGTCGTTGTCCCAGTCGAACACCACGTTATTTGGCATGTGCTCGAACAGTGGCGTCGCGTCGGACGCCATCGCCGCGCGCACATCGACGGCGGCGGGAAGTTCCGCGTAATCGACCAGGATCGCCTCGGCAGCATCGCGCGCGTGCGCCAGCGTTTCCGCGACCACCAGCGCAACCGGCTCGCCCACGTGACGCACCTTAGCGACTGCGAGGACCGGCCGTGGCGTGTCGCGACGCGGGCTGCCGTCGCGGTTGGTGAGAGGCGCTGCGCAGGGCACGTCGCCGAGTCCTTCGGCGACCACATCGTCGCCCGTGAGGATCAGGAGCACGCCGGGCATGGCGCGCGCCGCCTGCGCGTCTACTTTGCGAATTTCGGCGTGCGCCACCGGCGAGCGCAGCACGTGTGCATAGACGGCATGCGATAGCTCGATATCGTCGGTGTAGCGGCCATGACCGGTGATCAGGCTTGCATCTTCGAACCGCCGCACCGGCTGACCGACTGCGAACTTCATGAGTACCTCCCGCTCGAATCGCGTTCGCTCTGCGACTCTAGCGACCGCTGTCGGTAGCTTTTGAAGTTGTCCGGTTTTGGTAGCACATCAATTGTCCGCTTTTGGGTTCGGCGTTCGAGGGGAAGCGGAACAACCCCCGGCGCGGTTGGGCGGGTCACGATGAGCCCGCTTCCAGTCTCGTTTCTTTGTTCGAC
>JAFAUQ010000028.1 GCA_019243195.1 Hyphomicrobiales bacterium | reverse complement strand
GTCGAACAAAGAAACGAGACTGGAAGCGGGCTCATCGTGACCCGCCCAACCGCGCCGGGGGTTGTTCCGCTTCCCCTCGAACGCCGAACCCAAAAGCGGACAATTGATGTGCTACCAAAACCGGACAACTTCAAAAGCTACCGACAGGCGGCCGCGCCTTACGGCGCCTCTTCCGCGCGCCCGGCGAGCGTCAGATCCTCAGCCGACATGGCGGTTGCCGGCAGCACCGGCACCATGCCGCGTGCGGCGTAGAGCGCGCCGAGCGGCTGCCAGTCGTCGATGACCGTCCGATAGATCCAGCGGTAGTAGGGCAGGGCGCCGACGTGGGCGATCACCTGCTCGCGATCGAAGAACCGGCTGGTCACCTCGATCTCAAGCCAATTCACCACCAGATGAAGGTAGGTCGAGTATTCATCGGGCGCTCCCTCCGGACCGCGCGCCGGCACCTGCGGATAGCGCCGCCGCAAGTCTGTGAGGATGCCGCCCCATTCGTCGGCATGGATGTGCGAGTACCAGTTCACGTACCAATGCATCTGTTCGTGCAGATAACTCGCGAGAACGGCAAGCTCGCCAGTCTCCCACGTACCGAGCGTAATTTCCGGATGGCTGTAGGGAATTTCGAGCGGCGCGATCCGCACCTTGCGGCAATATTCAAACGGCGCGAGATCGAAGTCCTTACGCAGGCGGAGAAGCAATTCGCGCACGCCCTCGGCGGCGTGCTGCGCCGCGGTGAAATCGAGCGTCACGACAAAGTCATCTTCGCCAGTCATTCCAGGTGCTCTTCCTCACGTGGAATCGGCCGCGCAACAAACGCGGCGTCATCCTGAGGAGGTCGCGCGCGCTTGCGCGCGGCCGTCTCGAAGGATGGCAGCAAACTCGGTGCTTGTTTCCATCCTTCGAGACGGGTCGCGCGCAAGCGCGCGACCCCCTCAGGATGACGATGGAGTTTGTTGCACGTTTGCAGTCGCGTCGCGAATCGCTTCCCAGATGCGTGCGGGCGTGAACGGCATGTCGAGGTGAGTGATCCCGCACGGCTTGAGCGCATCGATCACCGCGTTGGCGATGGTCGCAACGGCGCCGGTGGTGCCGGCTTCGCCCGCGCCTTTGGCGCCCAGCGCATTCGCCGGCGACGGCACCGGCCGATCGTATAGTTCGAGCACGGGCAACGCATCGGCGCGCGGCATGTAATAATCCATGAAGGTGCCGGTGAGCAGCTGGCCAGTTCCGCGCTCATAAACGCAGTGTTCGCCCAGCGCCTGGCCGATGCCCTGCATCAGCCCGCCGACCAGCTGACCCTCGACGATCGTGTGATTGTAGATCTTTCCCGCATCATCGACCGCGACGTAGCGGATCAGGTCGAGCGCGCCGGTCGCCGCATCGATTTCCACTTCGCACACGTGCGCGCCGCTCGGGAACGCGCCCGCGGTATTGACCTTCATCATGGTGTCGAGCGGATGTTCGCCGTCGCCGGCGAGCTTGCGCGCCAGTTCGGCAAGGCCGATCGAGACGTCGGTCCCGGGCACCCGATAGCGCCCCTGCTCGAACGTGAGGTCGCCGGCCGCGACCTCGAGTTCGCGCGCCGCATGCTCCGTTCCCTTGCGGATGACCTCGCGGGCGCCGGTCGCCAGTGAGCCGCCGTGGCTGATGAGCGAGCGCGAGCCGAAGGTGCCGGTGCCGACCAGAAGCGGCGGCCCGTCCGGATCGCTCGCCCGCAGCCGCACGGTGTCGGAGGCGACCCCGAGAATGTCGGCGATCAGCGCGGGAAACACCGTCTCGTGCCCTTGGCCGGACGCGCCCGACAATGCAAACAGATCGAGCCCGCCCGCCGCATCGAAACGGATCGCGATTTCTTCCTGGCCCACCGCGCCGGACGGCTCGATGAATACGGCGCAGCCGATGCCGGCGAGCTTGCCCTCGCGCTTAGCGGCGCGGCGGCGCCGTTCGAAGCCTTTCCAATCGGCCGCCTCGATCGCCTGTTTCAACAATCCCGGTGGGTCGCCGCTGTCGTAGGTCGAGCCGGTCGGCGTCTTATAAGGAAAGGCCGACTTCGGGATCAGGTTCTTGCGCCGCAGCGCAATGCGGTCGATGCCGCTGATGCGCGCCGCCTCGTCGACCAGCCGCTCGGCCAGATAGGCGACGTTCGGCCGGCCGGCGCCGCGATAGGCCGTCGTCGGCGTCGCGTTGGTGAAGACGAGCCGGTGCGATCCGTAAGCCGCCGGAATGCGATACGCGTTGATCGCCGACGATGTCGGCGCCGCGCCGGTGTTGATGAACGGGCCGGCGTTCGATGCGTAGGCGCCGAGGTCGACGAGCCACTCGATGCGCAGCGCGAGAAAATTGCCGGCCGCATCGAGTGCCAGCGCGCCGGTGAGTTGCGCGCCGCGTCCGTGATGATCGCTGAGAATCGTCTCGGCCCGCGTGCCCACCCACTTCACCGGCCGGCCGGTGACGCGCGCGGCGAGAAACAGTGCGGCGAACTCCGGATAGACCTCGTTGCGCACCCCGAAGGCGCCGCCGACGTCGTTCGCATGAATGCGGATGTTCTCGAGCGCGACGCCGGTCACATGCGCAAGGCCGCGGCGCAGATCCGCCATTCCTTGGCTCGGCAGGTAGAGGTCATAATGGCCGGTCGCGGCGTCATGCGCCGCGAGGCACGCCTTCGGCTCCATCGGATTGGCGGCGATGCGCTGGGCATCGAGCGTGACGCGCGCGACGTGCGCGGCGTTGGCGAACGCGGCTTCGACCGGCGCCAACGCGCCATATTCGTATTCCATCGCAAGGTTGCCGGGCACGTCGGCGTGCAACTGCGGCGCACCGCCGGCGAGCGCGTCTTCCGCCGTGGTCACGGATTTAAGATCGCGGTATTCGATCGCGATCCGCTCGGCGCCGTCCTGCGCCGCGCTTTCCGTTTCCGCGACCACGAGCGCCACCGGCTCGCCGACGAAGCGCACGCGCTCGTGCGCCAGCGCGTCGCGCTGCGGCTGTTTGAACGCGCTGCCGCCCTTGCCCTTCATGAACAGGATGGCGGGCGGCGTTTTGAATCCGGCCTCGACCACATCGGCGCCGGTGAGCACGGCGAGCACGCCGGGAACCGCGCGCGCTTCGTTGATGTCGATCGCTGCGATCTCGGCGTGGGCGCGGTCGCTGCGCAGGAAGCAGGCGTGCGCCTGGCCGGGAAGATTCCAGTCCGCGGTGTATCGGCCGGTGCCGGTGACGAGGCGAAAATCCTCGCGCCGGCCGTGGCTCGGTGTGCCTGCGTCCACGATCGCCTCTGTTTTGTCAGCTGACTTCAGCCGCGCGCGCGTAGGCTTCGTCGATCAGGCGCACGACGCGCGCGCAATCGTGCACGCTGACCGGCGGCGGAGCGCCGCGTTGCCAGTGGTCGAGCGCGTCGCGCACGGTGACGAAATAGGTACCGACCACGTCGGTGCCCGGGAATGTTTCGTCGCCCTCGGCGGTCGCGAGTTTGAGCACCCCGTCCTTCATGGTGAGAATGCCGTCACGGCCGGCGAGCTTCCATTCGCCGTCGGTGCCGTCGCGCGGGAAACCGTTGCCGACTTCGATCGTGCCGAGGATACCGCTCTCCGAGCGCAGCATCACCGAGGCGTAGTCCTCGACCGCGCGGTCATGCGCGCGGCGGCTGATCTGCGCGCCGGTCACCTGCGCATCTTCGCCGGTGAGATGCAGGAACATGTCGAGCCCGTGCGAGCCGAGATTGCGCAGGCAGCCGCCGCCCGCTTCTTTCGGGTCGAGCATCCAGGCGCAGTCCCAGGCGAGATAACGGTGCGGCCCGGGCCGGTTGATGCGCACGTAAATATGCGACAGCGGGCCGAGCCGCCCGGCCGAGATCAGCCGGCGCCCGCGCGTCGCGAAAGGGCCGTAACGCTGGGCCAGCGGGACGGCGACGAAGGCCTTGCGCTTCGCTGCCTTGGCGACGACCCCTTCGATCTCCGCGGCGTTGATGCTCATCGGCTTCTCCATCAGGAACGGATAGCCGTTGTCGAGGAGGTCGTGGGCGATCGCCGCCATCTGGCTGTGCCGGCCGAGCGCCAGCACAAAGTCGGGCCGCATCGCCGCGAGCATCTTGCGGTGGTCGGTGAACGTCTCCGGATCGCCCACTTCGGCGGCGCGGCGCTTAACGATCGCCGCATCGGAATCCTGGATCGCGACCAGTTGCACGTCCGGCATGGCAATGAGGTGGCGCAGGTAGGCGGCGTCGTTGAGCGCGTGCCAATGGCTCACTTCGATGGCGGCGACGCGAATTGTCATGGGTATTTCCTTAGCGGCTTAGGCGGCTTGCCGCGGGACCCATGATTACGCGCCGCCCCCGGAATTGAAAGGCCACACGAACGACCAAGTGTGGCTGCGGCTGGCGTGGTATATTCGACGCGCGTACCGGCAACGAAAAACAACGGGAGGATCTCGATGGCTCACCAGGGCAACGGGCATTTATCGCGGCGATCATTCGTCGCGGCCACCATGGTCACCGCGGCGGGGATGTGGGCGCCGCGCGCGGCACGATCCCAGCCCGCGCAAGGTAACATCAATTTTCGCGTCACCGGCAGCCAGGATCCGACCTTGCTGTTCGTGCACGGATTCGCTTGCGCGCTCGACGACTGGGACGCGCAGGTCAAGGCGCTGTCGCCGAAGTTCCGTTGCGTCGCGCTCGACCTGCCGGGGCATGGCGCTTCCGCCAAGCCGGCGGCGGTTTCGATCGCCGCACTGGGAAGCGCGGTCGCGCAGGTGAAGGAGCAAGTCGGCGCGCGCTCGACGGTGCTCGTCGGCCACAGCATGGGCTGCCGCGTCATCGTCGAGGCGTATCTGCAGTCGCCGTCGGGCGTCGCCGGCCTGGCGTTCGTCGACGGCAGCATTCTCGGCGGCGATCCGGACACCGGCATCCAGCGGGCCAAGGACGCCATCAACAAGGCCGGCATGGACCCGCTCACTCAGCGGCTGTTCAACGACATGTTCCTGGAAACGAGCGATCCCAAGCTGCGCGAGCGGCTGGTCGCGCGCGCGCAAAGTGTCGATCCACACTTCCGCGAGGAATTGTTTGTCGATCTCGTGCGCTGGGATCTCACAAAGGCGAAGGACGCGTTCAAGCAGATCAAGGTGCCGGCGCTCGTGCTGCAGGCGACCTTCATCAACCCCGAACTCAAGCGCGTGCCGATGCAGGCGGGAATGACGACGCCGTTCATGGACGCGGTCGCCGCCTCGGTGCCTAACTCCGAAGCAAAGATCGTGACCGGCTCCGGCCATTTCGCGATGATCGAAGCTGCGCCCGCCGTCACCGACGAGATCGGCAAATTCGCCGCGCGGCTGACGGTGACTAAAACGTAGCGCAACAAACACTGCCGTCATCCTGAGGAGGCCGCTCGCATTGCGAGCGGCCGTCTCGAAGGATGGAAGCAGGCTCGGTGTTTGTTGCCATTCCCCGCTTTCGCGGGGACAGGCTCTTCGAGACGCGCGCGCGACAAGTCGTGCGCGCCCTCAGCGACTGTCTTGTTTGTCAAGCGTACTGCCATGGCCTGCGGTCTCTCAGGATAGCGTTGAGGATAGTGAGAAGCTTGCGAGCGACCGCGATGAGCGCCACCATTTTCGGCTTACCGGCGGTGAGCAAGCGTTGATAGAACGCCTTCAAGATAGGGTTGTGCCTGCTGGCCACGAGAGCTGCCATGAAGATGCCCGCGCGG
>JAFAUQ010000107.1 GCA_019243195.1 Hyphomicrobiales bacterium | reverse complement strand
CAGCGCAGCACTGCCGCGAGCAAGAGTCCAGCAAACAAAATCAGCCCGGCGTCGCGGTTGGATTGGAACAGCCGCAGACACAGCGCCGGGTCGCCGATATCGAGCCGGACGACCTGCCAGGCGAGGTGAGCGGCAAAAGCTGCAAGCCCGAGCGCGAAGGCGGTGCCGGCGCCGACGCCGAACCCGGCGATGCCGATCAGCACCACCGCGATGGCGAAAAACGCTGCGAGCATCGGCTTGGTTCGCTCGCCGAACAACAACGCGGTCGATTTCAGACCGACGAGCGCGTCGTCCTCGCGGTCCTGGTGCGCGTAGATGGTGTCGTAGCCGATCACCCAGGCGATCGACCCCGCGTAAAGCACGAGCGCGGGCCAGTCGAGCCGGCCCAAGGCCGCGGCCCAGCCCATCAAGGCACCCCATGAGAACGCGAGGCCGAGCACGATCTGCGGCCACCAGGTGATGCGCTTCATGAACGGGTAGACCGCGACGATAACAAGTGAGGCAAGCCCGGTCGCAACGGCGAAGCCGTTGAACTGCAGCAGCACCGCGAGTCCCACCAGCGCCTGGAGCACGAGGAATGCGATCGCTGCCGGCAGGCTGACCTGGCCGGACGGCAGCGGGCGCGAGCGCGTCCGCTCGACGCGGGCATCGATGTCGCGATCGACGATGTCGTTCCAGGTGCAGCCGGCACCGCGCATGGCGACGGTGCCGATGGCGAACAGGACGAGATGCCACGGGCTCGGTGTCCGCGCGCCCACGGCGACCGCCGCCAGCGCCGATGACCACCAGCACGGCAGCAGCAGGAGCCACGAGCCGATCGGCCGGTCGGCTCGGGCAAGGCGCAGGTACGGGCGGAGCGCGGCAGGTGCGAGGCGGTCGACCCAGTTACCGGTCGAATCGGCGACGCGCCCCGCCGCCCCATTCATCGAGCGAGTGGGTTGCCCGACAGACTATCGAGCGTGCCGGTGCCGGCGCGGGTTGTCTCCGCCGTGGGCAGGCTGCCGATGCCCAAAGCCTCGCCGAGGTTCGGGCCCGCGGGATGGGCCGGCTGCTGCGCGACGGCGCATACCTTGTCGCGCACCTCGTTGGTCTTGGCGTGGTTCTTCTTCATCGTCGCCACCGCGTCGGGCGGGATGCCGCAACCGGCCTGGTTCGCGACCGCATAGTTGACGACCTTCGCCTCCGCCTCGGAGAAGCTGCGGAACAGCTGGCAGAGTTCGTTCGGCGGCTTCTTTTTGTTGATCCCCGCCTGGAGCACGTTGGCACGCTTCTCCGCGTCTGCGCGCATGGGCAGGAACTGCTGCATGCATGGCGGCATCCCGGCCGAGGGTCCCGGTCCTGGTCGGGCACCCATCGCGGGACCGGGGCCCATAACCGGGCCGCTCGAGGGACCCGCCGAGGGTCCCACGATCATTCCCGAGGCGCCGGGCGGCGGTGCCTGTGCCGGGCCCGCCGCGGGTCCGACGATCATTTGCGCCAATGCGGCCGTGCCCGGGCCGATCAGCAGCGCCGCGGCCAATAGCGCGACGCGGGAGTGCGTCATGGCGTAGTCCTTCCGGAAGGTTCGTTGGCGGCGTTGGTTCGCCGCTCCTTCTATCAGCCCCAAGATTCCGGCAGCAAGGCGGCAGAAATAAAGCCTTGCGGTCCTGGCGCCCCCTGAACCGCAGATGTAAACGACCGCATGCCGGCCTATGACTTTCGCACCCCGCGGCTCTACCTCGAGGCGCCGCTCGCGGCCGGGACCATGCTCCCCCTCGACCGCAACCAGAGCAACTATCTCGCCAACGTGTTGCGCCGCAAAAACGGCGACGCCGTGCTGGTGTTCAATGGCCGGGAAGGCGAGTGGCGCACGCAAGTCGAGGGTGCGGGCCGAAAAGGCATGGCACTTTCCGTCGTCGAGCAAACGCGCCCGCAGACCGCGCCCGCCGACCTGCATTATCTGTTTGCCCCGCTTAAGCAGGCCCGCCTCGACTACCTGATCCAAAAGGCGGTCGAACTCGGGGTCTCGCGCCTCGTCCCGGTGCTCACGCGGCACGGACAAGTTGCGCGCGTGAACCGCGACCGCGCCCGGGCGAACGCGATTGAGGCGGCCGAGCAGTGCGGAATCCTCAATTTGCCGGAGGTTGCCGCCCCGGTCGCGCTTCCCCGGCTGTTGGCGGAGTGGGTTCCGGAGCGGCTCATGGTCTTTTGCGATGAGGAGGCCCCCGTCGCCGACCCCATCGCCGTCTTGCAAGAGGCGCGCCGCAGCACGCCCCCGCTATTGGGCCCGCTGCCGGTCAGCGTGCTGATCGGACCGGAAGGCGGGTTTTCCGAGGAGGAGCGCTCCGCGCTGGTGAAGTTGCCTAATCTCGTGCGGCTCTCGCTCGGGCCCCGTATCCTGCGCGCCGACACCGCCGCGGTGGCGGTGCTTGCGCTGGTGCAGGCGACGCTGGGTGACTGGCGGTGATGAAGCGCGGCCAGACTAATCCGGAAATAAAGCCCGAACTGCTTCGACCGGCATCAGCATGATGCGCTCACCGAGGGGTGATAATATAAAACCATGCCGCTGATAAAACTGCACTGCACTCTGATCGATCGCATGAGCGATGACCCCTCGGGTGCCAGCGATTTCCGAAGCGGAAAGACATCGCCTCAGCGCGTCGGATAGCAGATGCGCTCCCAGACCCCTTCCCTGGAAACTGCGAGCGACCGCAAGACGTGCCAGGAGTAGGAACGGAACCCGTTCGGGCATTCCCCTCCGAAGCTTCGCACTCGGCAGCGCCACCCGCTGCTCCATGGCCGTTGCAATGGCATAGTATCCGACTACGCGCCTCGGCGAATCAGTTGCACAGATAACGTACGTTCGGGCCGAAAGTCCTTCGCTCGCCAACGCCCGCTCTCGCAGCCATTGATCGAGGGTGGGATGCCTGCCGCATTCGAAACTGGAAATGTCGTGTTGTGCGGTCAGGCGTTCCGGAGCCCTCGCCCAGGCGGATGGCCCCTGGGCGGGCCCGGGCCCTTCCGACATCATCCAATCCAGGGCGGCTTGCGGTTCATACGCGCTCGCAGTTCTTTGCTTGGCATCACCGGGTTATCGAGCAACTCAAGGAGTTTCTCGTGCGCGCGAGCGTCGAGAAAGAACACCCGCTGATCGAGCAGTGTCTCCTCGGCCTGCCGGCGTGCAGTTTCCAACATGAATTCCGACAGTTTCTGTCCGCGAAGATTGGCGGCGCGATTCAGGATTGCCTTTGTCTCTGCGGACGCGCGGATCTGGATCAGATCGTCTTTGCGAGCCGGCGAACGTCCACGACGCGCCTCCGTGCGAGCTTCTTGTCGCATCACGGTCTCCAATGTCGCTGTCTATATGGATGTGCGTAATTACGTTGTCAATACAAATCCAGTGGTACCATACCAACTAACCATCCCGGCGGGGGCCCCAGGGACCGCCCGTCGGCGGGGAGGTGCCGCCGAGGTCGATGGGCGGCCGCTCGGGCAGGAACGGCTTGCTTTGCGGCGCTGCCGCCGGAGCGGGTGCAGGCGCGCCCCACGGCGAGGGCTGCGCAGGCTGCTCGGGTTCGCTCCATGGCCCGCCGCCAGGGGCTTCGCCCTCCGACTCGGCTGGCGCTTCTTCCTCGCCGGGTGGCGGGAGCGCGAGCGGGCCGGGGTCGTGGCCGCCGGCGAATTTGACCAGCGCCCCGACCCGCGCGTCGATCGGCGGATGGGTGTCAAACAGGTCGGCGAAATCGTGCCGCGGGTTGTCGACGCACATTTCCATCACGGCCGAATTGGCGCGTTGCAAATCGCCGCGGCCTTCGATCTTGCGCAACGCGCTGATCATCGCGTCCGGGTTTTTGGTCAGCTCGACCGAGCCCGCGTCGGCGAGAAACTCGCGCCGCCGCGAGAGCGCGAAGCGGATCACGACCGAGAGAAACCAGGCGATCGCCACCAGAGCGAGCGCGATCAGCAAGGCCGGCAACGCGCCGCCCGAGCCGCGGCGCTCGCCGTCGCCGTCGCGCCGTCGCCAGCCCGATCCGGAATAGAAGAATATCCGGAAAACCAATTCGCCGAAGAACGAAATCACCCCGGCGATGACGACTGCGATCACCAGCATGCGCACGTCGCCGTTGCGGATGTGAGTGAGCTCGTGGCCGAGCACGGATTCAAGCTCGGCATCGCTGAGCGATTGCATCAGGCCGCGTGTGACCGTGACGGAATATTGTTTCGGATTGAGCCCGGAAGCGAAGGCATTGAGCGCCTCGTCTTCCGCCACCTTGAGCTTGGGCATCGGGATGCCGCGCGAGATGCACAGGTTCTCGAGCAGGTTCCACAGGCGCGGCTCCTCGCGTCGGGTTACCTCGCTCGCGCCGGTGATCGCGTCGATCATCGATTGATGGAATTTGTAGGCGATGAAAATCCACGCGACCGTTCCGAGCGTCGCCCATGGCAGCGCGACGAGGAAGTCGTGACGCGCGCGGGCGATCAGATAGTTGAGCGAGGCGTCGCCCATGAACGCCTCGGCGGCGAGCGCGCCGGCGAACAGCATCACGTAGACCAGGAAGAACAGCCCGATCAGCAGCGCGATCGAGCGGCGTTTGTTCGCCTGGATGTGCGTATAAAGGCCGTAGGCGTGTTCCATGGCGGTAGCCCGCATGAGCGCAGCGATATGCGGGGCGACTTACCCGGATGTCGCCCCCGGGACGAAGTGCCCGGGGGCTCATCCGGGCTACGGGTTCTTAAAACTTCACCTGCGGCGCCTGATCGAGGGTCTTGCGCTCATCGCCCACATCGAAGAACTCGCGCGGCCCGAAACCGAAGATGCCGGCAAACAGCGCGGCCGGGAACTGCTGGATACCGGTGTTGTATTCCTGGACCGCGTTGTTGAAGAAGCGCCGCGCCGCTGCGAGCTTGTTCTCGATATCGGTCAGTTCGGCCTGCAGCTGCTGGAAATTGGCGTTCGCCTTGAGGTCCGGGTAGGCCTCCGAGAGCGCGAACAACTGACGCAGCGCGCCCGAGAGCATGTTCTCGGCGGCCGCCTGCTGCGCCGGTCCCTGCGCCGCCACCGCGGCATTGCGCGCCTGGGTCACTGCTTCGAGCGTGCCGCGCTCGTGCGCCGCGTAGCCCTTCACGGTTTCGACCAGGTTGGGGATGAGGTCGTGGCGCTGTTTGAGCTGCACGTCGATGTCGGCAAAGGCTTGGCCGACGCGCTGGCGCATGGCGACGAGGCCGTTGTAGACGGTCACCGCCCACAGCACGATGACGACAATCAGGCCAAGGACGATCCATCCCGTGGTGGACATGGGCTTGTCTCCTGAAGGAACTCCGGCTCTCTAGCACATCCGCCGAAGTTGCGCTTCGTCCGCGACGGTTACGCTTCGATAACCACGTAATCGTTTTCGACCGTCACCGGGAATGTCTCGGCCTGGTAGGGCCCCTCGACCAGCTTGCTACCGGGTTCGACCGACACCGGGTATTGGCGCGTGCGCAGGCGTTGCGGATCGCACCAGGAGCGGCCGGTGCGGATGTCGAATTCCCACGAATGCCAGGGGCAGCGGATGATTTCGCCCTGCCGGGAATAGCGATATTCGCCCGGCTCAGGCGATTCGAGCAGGCCGGTGCGATAACCGAGCGCAAGACTTCCGCCCTTGTGCGGACAGCGGTTATTGAGCGCGAAGAACTCGCCGTTGACGTTGAAGACGACGATGGCGCGGTTGCCGATCGCGACGAGCTTGCAGCCGCCGGCGGGAATTTCGCCCACCGGCGCGACCACGTGTCGTGCCATCAGGCGAGCCTGTAAAGCGCCCGGGCGTTGTCGGCGTAGATGGCGCGCCGCCGCGCGTCGGAGAGCGAAGGCGGCAGCGAGAGGAACGGATCGTCAAAATCCCAGTGCGGGTAGTCGCTCGCGAACAGGAGCCGGTCGAAGCCGATCCATTCCATCACGTCGATCAGTTCGTCGGGTTTGTCGGTTTCTTCCATCGGCTGCGTCGACACCCAGAAATGCTCGCGCAGATACTCCGAGGGCGGCCGTTTGACGTGCGGTACCTCGTCGCGCATGCGCTCCCAGTGTTTGTCGAGCCGCCAGCCCAGCGCCGGCAACCACGCGAAGCCGGTCTCGATCAGCACGACCTTGAGATCCGGATAGCGCTCGAACACGCCTTCCATGATCATGCTGGTGATGAGCTGTTGCGTGGTGGTCGCGTTTTCGATGCCTTCCTCAAGATAAAACGACGGCCAGCCGGTGCCGGTCATGGCCCAGCCGCTGTAGCCGAACACGTGGATGCCCACCGGCAGCCCCGCCTCCACCGCCGCCTGGTAGATCGGCCAATAGCGGCGCCGGCCGAGCGCCTCGCCGGTGCGGCTCAGGAGCAGCACGTGGGCAAAGTCGCGGTTGCCGGCACGGCGGCGGATTTCCGTCACCGATGCGGCCGCGTCCTCATAGGGCACCACCACCGAGGCTTTGAGGCGCGGCTCCCGCCGCACCCAATCCGCGACCTGCCATTCGTTGATGGCGAAGGCGAGCGCGGCGCTGACCTCCGGATTCTGGTCGCCCTGGCCGCTCGGCTGCAGCGGATTGAGGATGCCGGTTTCGATGCCGTAGAAATCGAGATGCTGCTCGCGGGTGAAGTCGAGGTCGCTCGCCGGCGGGCCGCCGGTCGGCGGCCAGGAATCGCGGCGGGAGGCGAGCGGCGTCGGCTTGGGGAACGGGTAGCCTTTGACGTGGCCGTGGCGCGGGCGCAGCCCGTAGGTCTGCAAATAATCCCACCACGGATTGGTGAGATACGGCCGCACGTCCTCGAGCATCGCGCGCGGATGAATGTCGCAATCGACGATCGCGAGCTTCGTCTTCGCGGTGCGCAGCGGCTGCTTGAGTTCCATATTCATCGGACGCCCTCCTGGGGACGGTCGGTCTTTAAGCGATCATAGGTCGCGATCGGATTCTCCACCAGGATTTTTCGACGCAGTCCCTCCGGGATACCGGCCGGCACGGGGTCGTTGCCGTCGAACTGCCAGTGGGGAAAATCCGACGAATAGAGCAGCATGTCTTCAGAACGCAGGTGTGCGACTGCTCGTTCCACGAGATCGGGCTTCGCCGGGGCGTCGAACGGTTGCAGGGTGAGGCGGAAGTGCTCGCGCACGATTTCCTCGGGCGGCCGGTCGACCCAGGGAACTTCGGTTCGCAAGCCGCGCCAGTATTTGGAAAAGCGCCACAGGAAGCCGGGCAGCCAGGTCACTCCGGATTCCATGAGCACCACTTTGAGCGCGGGAAACTTGGCGAACACGCCTTCGGAAATCAGGCTCGCGACCTGGGACTGAAAGCCCTGCGCCTGCGCTGCGTAGTCTTCCACGTAATAGGAGGGCCAGCCGAGCGCGGTCACCGGATGCCGATAGCTCGAGCCGGCGTGGATGCCGAGCGGGAGCTTGTGGCGTTCGGCCGCGGCGTAGATCGGCCAGAACTGGCGCCGCCCGAGCGGCACCTCCTGCATGGCGAGCACGAGGATTTGCACGAAGCGCCGGTCGGGCGCGAGACGTTCGATCTCGGCGACAGCGGCCTCGACGTTCTGCATCGGCACCACGATCGAGGCGCGCAGCCTCTCGTCACGGTCGAGCCATTCCTTGGCGATCCAGTCGTTGAGCGCGCGGGTAAAGGCGATCGCCATGTCTTCGTTGAGCACGAGCTGCACGCCGTAGAGGCAGTTGCAGATCGCGAGCGAGGATTTGAACCGGTCGAACACGTGGCGCCCGATATCGGCGGCGCTGGTCGCGGCCTGCCCATTGGCGCCGCGCCACTCCGGCCGCGCAGTGATCGGCGCGTTGGGCGGATAACTGGCCGATTCGAACGAGAGGATCCCGCGCTGTTCGATCGATTCGCGCCACACCTCATCGAGGTAGGGAAACAGCGCCCTGAGGTCGGGCACCGTCGGATGCACGTCGCAGTCGATGGACCCGGCTCCGCTCGAGGTCATGGACCGCTCCGGCTGCTCGCCATCTGGTGGATTTCCCGCTTGTGTCGCGTGCCATATGATACTATATTTTGGATCAATTGGAACTAACGGAAGTTAGCACTATGTCAGGCATCGGGGCAAGGGAGCTTGCCGCGCTGTTGGGGTTGTACCCCAAGAACGCAAAGGAATTCACATCATTGGATTTAGCTGCCGCTGTTGTGCGCGGTCTGCCCCTGGGCGCACTCGATGGGATTTGCGTGCGGATTGCGCCAGGAGACAGGTCGTTCCGAAATAGAATTGTGCCGAAGGCGACCTTTGCTCGGCGGCAGCGTGAGCGCGGGCAGCGCCTTTCGACCGAAGAGAGCGATCGAGTTGCCCGATTGGCCCGTCTGTGGGCATTTGCCATTGACGTCTGGGGTTCGGAAGCGCCGGCACAGCGGTTCTTTGCGGAACCTCATCCGCTCCTAAATGGACGAGTTCCGCGCGACGTAGCCATCGAGACTGAGGTCGGTGCGCGTACGGTGGAGGATATCCTTGGTCGCCTCAAGTATGGCTCGGCGGCGTGATTCAAGGCCCTCAGGCGCAGCGGAAGCACACGTTTGTTTGCTACCGAATTGGCGATCCAAATGGCGACTTTCCGATCTATGACGCGCGTGGGTCGAGTCTCTTTCCCGGTCGGTGGAATACGCCTGATACCCCGGTCATCTATGCAAGCGAAAATTACTCCACCGCGATGCTGGAGAAGCTCGTCCATGGCAGCGGTCATTTACCCCCAAACCAGCATTACGTCGTCATCAATGTTCCCTCGGGCACTAGTTACGAGGACATCGCTTCAGATGCGTTGCCCGGCTGGGCCACACCCGAACCGACCGTGTCGCGCGATTTCGGCGCGACATGGGTTCGAGAACAGAGGTCCGCTGTCCTGCTCGTGCCGTCATTTGTCGTGCGGCTCGAACGCAACGTGGTGATCAATCCGGCACACCCGGACACGACTCGGTTTGAAATCGGTGCGCCGCAACCGGTGTGGTGGGACCGACGCTTATTCAACTCTTGAAACGGGCGCGGCTTCAAGACGCGCGGTTTTTGGCAGTGCAATAACGGCACTGGGTTCTGGCGGCTATGCATGCCGAACGCTGGTACCTTCGGTATCGCGCCTGTATGGTAAGGCACTGATTGGAAATTCGCGCGCATCTGACGAGACTGCCGGAACCGGAGGATTGCTCGATGAACGACACGATGGTGCAAGCGCAAGCGGCCGTTGGGGACTGCCTCGCCGGCGTGCGGGTGCTCGATCTCACCCAGTTCGAGGCGGGGCCGTCGTGCACCGAGGCGCTGGCCTTCCTGGGCGCCGAAGTCGTCAAGATCGAGAACCCCAAGGCGGGCGAGCCCGGCCGCACCGGCTTCCGCGGACCGAGCCAGAGCAGCGACTCCTATTATTTCATGCTGTTCAACGCCAACAAAAAGTCGGTGACCGTCGATCTCAAATCGCCGCGCGGCCTGCAGCTCGTCAAGGACATGGCGGCGCACGCCGACGTGTTCGCGGAGAATTTTGCGCCCGGCGCGATCGAGCGGCTCGGCCTCGGCTACGACGTGATCAAGGCCATCAACCCGAGCATCATCTACGCGCAGGTCAAAGGCTTCGGCAAAGGCAGCCCGTACGAGAACAA
>JAFAUQ010000102.1 GCA_019243195.1 Hyphomicrobiales bacterium | reverse complement strand
GCGCGCCCGGACGCTCACGGCGATCGCTTCAACGCAACCCTTTGGCAGGCGCCCCCGCGACATTCCTCAGCGAGGGACATTCAAAGTTGAGGAGGTTTGGTCTTGAAGCCGCACATTTCAGACATCCGACCCCAACCGGGCGGTGGGCGAAAAGCTCTTTCAAACGGCGCCGCAATATCTCATGATTGCCTGCCCTGGCCGGCGGAGGCGGCAGATGCGCCCCCTGCGGCCGTTACGCATTCCGCGCAAGATGCGCCCGATTTGCGATCCGAGGTCACCCCGGTCGTGCTGCCTTCACGCGACGCCAAGTCCCCGCCTCGGGTCCTCGACAAGCTCGCGCCGCTGCGCAATCACCCTCTATTTCGCGAATTTCCACCGGCGGTCATCGAGCACTTCGGCACCTACATGACCCGCCGCTCGGTGCGGCGCGGCGCAACGATCTTTGCCAAAGGCGACCCCGGCACCGGCCTGATGGCGGTCCTGTGGGGCTCGGTGAAGATCAGCGTCCCCACCCCGGACGGCCGCGAAGCGGTGCTCAACATCATCAACCCGGGTGAAATATTCGGCGAGATCGCACTTCTCGATGGACGCTCGCGCACCGCCGACGCGGTCGCGATGGATGACTGCGAACTCATGGTCATCGACCGCCGCGACTTCATCCCCTTCCTGCGGGAACAGCCCGACATCGCGCTCAAATTCATCGAAATCCTGTGCGCGCGCATCCGCCACACCAGCGAGCAAGTCGAGGACGTGATGTACCTGAGCTTCCCCGGGCGGCTGGCGAAGACTCTGCTGCAATTGACCGGCGGCCCGGAGGCGCCCTCCGCTCACCGCAACATCCGCATCACCCAGCGGGAACTGAGCAGCATCATCGGCATGTCGCGCGAGAGCACGAACAAGCAGCTGCGCGCCTGGGAAAACCGCAAATGGGTGCGGCTGCAGCGCGGTGGGATCGCGGTGCTCAACCCGGCCGCGCTTGCGAAGCTTGCGGCCGAGGGGATTGGCGGCGTCCTGTCTTAAGTCCAGACTCTCTAAGTCACTTGTTATCCGCCGTGGCGGCGCGCAGCGCAAGCTTTGCTCATTCGTAAGCGCTTCTTCCCTACCCTGGAAAGCGATCATCGAAACTTGTCATATTCCTTGCGAACGGCGTCGTCGATGAGCGCTTCGGTCTCGTCGTTCCAATTGCGCGATCCGCAGCGATCACAGACGCCGATCGACACCGGAATGCGACAGAAAACGTATCCTTTGTCGGTCCATTGGTGAAACGCGATTTCCTCCGTACGGGTGACGAATTTGCCTTTCTTACAGAAGAAGCAAGTATCCCCATTTTCGTCGTTTGGCATGCCTTCCACCCGCAGCTTTGTTTGCGCGAGTCTGCGCCATTCTATTCGCAAACTAGTGTGAGGAATCTCACACTTGGGTGCGACGAGAGCACACTCCGAATAACTGAAATACGCCGGCGTGCAGACCTTGGTAGAGTTGAAGGTGTGGCTTGGCGCCTTCGGCGGGTGCAGCCAAATCGGAAAAGGTCATGCTCGAAGAAGAAGTCAGGGCAGGGTGCCAATCCTCATCGCGCTCTGATCGGGCCGGTCATTTGGGCCGCAGCAGTCGCGGCTAGGTGCGACCCTGCGCTTGCCCGCGGCGGCGGAATTCTTCGTGCTCTTGTCTTTTCTGCGATGCCAAGTTTGCAATTGTCGCAACAAATTCGCTGGCCGGGGCAGCTTGGTAGGCAGGCACACCCCGCGGGGTAGGTGGAATTGGCATTAAGAGGTCGGCGTCCCGCTCGAGATTTTTGAGCCATAACGAAATCAGATGGATCGCCGGCACCTGCAGCAACAGCGGCTCGAAGAGACCCTTCCGAACCGGATCGAGCCGCTCTGCCTTGAGGATCGCCTGCTCGGTTCCGGTCACGAATGGACCATCTGTGATATTAGAGAAACCGTGCTTTCCCTTGCTGCTTATCGAGGAATTGACCGTCGCCACTACCTTGTCGCCGCGGTGCACGAAGAAGCGCCAGCCCTTCTTTTCCACGGCTGAGCGCAGCGACATTCCGGCATGGATCCGGTCGAGCGCGAGGACCGCGATCCGATGCGGCGTGGAAATTGCAAGCGAACCCGGTGCGGCCGACTGCAGTGCAGACACATACCCGCTATCGGTTGCCGCGATGCGAGCAAGCATGGAACATACCGCCTTCTCAGCGGCAACGGCCGGTTTGGAGACTTGCAGCGGCATGTTCAGGGCTTCGTGAAATAGCTGTTCTTCCACTGACCGGAATGGCGATAACTGTTGGAAAACGCGTGATAATGCCACTGCGATCGGCCGAATAGCGGATCTGCGATGGTCAACAATTCCAATTCGCGGTGGTAGCCCACGATAGTCAGGAAATGGGCTCCCTCACCGCCCCGCCATTGCGTGCGTACGGCGAGGGGCCGCCCGGCATCGATTTCGCTCTGTGCCTGCTTGAAAGGAATTTTTCCAATCGATTCGGCCTCAGGGGGCCGTTCGTTATGCCCGACGAGCGCCAAAGCGTCCTTCAAGTGGGCGGTGACGTTGCATTTGCCATTGACGCCCTTCACGCAGCAGTTACGTCGATGCAAATTGCGATTGGCCACGCCGCACTGGGTCCATTTGCTCTCGGGGTCGTAGAACAAAGCGATGCTGGTTGAGACCGCGGCCCAGCACCAATTCGAATGCATCTGAGGCTGCATCTGAAAGTCCAGGTTGCGCGAAAGACCCTTCGCTCCCACCGCTTGGCGGCCCACCGGGAGGAGTGGGACCCGGGTCCGTTCAATAATGGAGGCGGCGCTGTTTTCGTGAGTTTTCACAAGTGCACCTCGCCGGATATTCTTGCCCGGCGTCCTGTCTTTCCGGCCGTTTACGTGGGCAGCAGCCACAGGAACGTCCCCGTTCGCAGCTAAATGCATCGTGTTCTATAATCGCGCGTTTGTTATGTGAAGTATTGCACACAGGAAAAATTTTGTTCCGGGCGAGGACATGGAGCGAGGGCACCCGTGATCAAGCCGCGGCAACGCCGACCTCCTCGGCCATGTTAACGGCCGGTATTCCACACAGCGCCTCGGTCCGCTTTTTAAGGGTCGGCGTATCAGTGCATGGGCCGGTGATCACAGTAATCGACAGTCCCATATCGTTAAGCACGGCCTTCGCGCCCAACGCAGCAGCCGCGTCGGGAGCCGCGAGGACCACCTTGAGCTCGGAACGTCGGTCTTTGAGGCATTCGAGAAAAACCGGCACGTTCGCCCCGAACAAGTCGCCGCCGCATTCGATCACCACGCCATCCGACTGGATCGACAGGCAGCCGCTGAGGGTTTGATCAAAGAAGCGAGCTATGCCGGCGCGACCGGAAGGATAAGTGGTTGGCAGGCCGAAATCTATGCAGTCGAAAACATGCGCCGCGCCATAGTCTTGATAAGTGGATAGCTCGTCGAGAGACGACGTGCCCGTCGCTTTGAGCGCAACCAGATGGCGATGGCCGCTGTCCCGCAGCGCCTGAAGCACGGCCAAAGCCGCGGTGGTTTTGCCGACATCCGAGGCGGTGCCGACGACCAGGAAGACGGGCGCGCCGCGATCCCGCGCCTTGCGGCTTGCCGTTTGGGCAAACTGCCGGATGTTCACGGCGGCGCCGCGCCTGTTGCACACGGCACCGAGATATTTCACCCGTCCGAGGTGAGGCTTGTCGCGCGGGGAATTGCCGATCAGTTCGCCAACCACGCCAGAGTCGGCAAGGACCCAGTAGTCGCGGCCTGGCACAAGGCCGCCGTCCGGAACGCGACCGACCACCCACCGGGTTGATTCGCGATATCCCGGCGAGGCAAGAAAGACATCGCCCGGGACCACCGTCATGAACCGGCCGGAGACCGCCTCGACCGTGATCGGTGCCGCGGTGGTCCCTAATTTGAAAAGACAAACGTCGCCTTCGCGGGCCGGAATCGCGCGATGCCGAATCCGGCCCAAGGGCGGAACCCGCCGCAGTACCGATGTCCTCTTGATGTCCGCGGGGATCAGTCCGCGGTCATTGCGCACTGAAGTTACTTACGTCCCCTCTTCTTGGCCTTCTTGATGCCAAGAGCGCGACTGGTCTTTTTGGCTTTCTTGGCCCGCTTTCGCTTGGCCTTTGTCTTTGCACTACCACCACCCATTGTTTTATCCCCCAATGTAGCCCCGGTTCGACCACGACTTCGTTCAAGTGCGGTTTGCAAACCGAAGAGGTTGAATCAAACACCAGCAATTTCAGTTTAACGGAAATTTTGATTTGGGCAAGCGGGCACGGGTGTGTAGCCGGTCACACGCCACACCCGGGGGCGGCGATAGGCTTGCTCGGGATCGCCATTGCTCGACGTACCCTGCCTGTGTTTTCGTTGACCGGCATTCCGCATGGCGTGCAAACGCCGATGCGGGTCCGAGAAGGGTTTCCCATGAACTGTCCGCGTTGCGGCATCGATGTCGGAGTTGGGTGGAAATTCTGTGGCGATTGCGGATCGCCACTGCCCTGGCGGTGTGCGGCGTGCGGCAGCGAAAATCCGGCACAGAGCCGATTCTGCACCGAGTGTGGCGTGGGCGCTCCGGTGCCGGCACAACGAGCCGGCGCGCCCGCGGCGGAGCCCGTCGCTTCGGCTTCGGCGGAGCGCCGTCAGCTCACCGTCATGTTTGCCGATCTGGTCGGCTCGACCGCTCTCGGCGCCCGTCTCGACCCGGAAGACCTCCGCGAGGTGATCGCCGGCTATCACGGCTGCATCACTGGATTGGTCGTAAAAGCGGGCGGCTTCATTGCCCGCTACATGGGCGATGGGGTGCTGGTCTACTTCGGCTATCCCCAGGCCAACGAAGACGATGCTGAACGTGCAATACGTGCCGGCCTCGCCATCGTCGATGCGGTGGCGCACCTCAATACGCCCGCCGGACCGCCCGGCACTTTGAGCGCTCGCGTCGGAATCGCCACCGGTCTCGTGATCGTCGGCGATCTCATCGGCTCGGGCCCCTCGCTCGAATCGGCCGCGGTCGGCGAGACGCCCAACCTCGCCGCGCGACTGCAGGCGGTCGCAGATCCGGGAATGGTCGTGATTGCCGAAGCAACCCGTCGCCTCACCGGCCGGCTGTTTGAGTATCGCGATCTCGGCCCGGCAAAGCTGAAAGGGTTGGACGCCTCCGTTCACACATGGGCCGTGCTCGGCGAAGCCATCATCGACAGCCGCTTTGAGGCTCTTCGGCGCGATCAGGGAGCTCTGGTCGGACGCGAGGAGGAGCTGGCGCTTTTGTTGCGGCGATGGGATCAGGTCAAGAATGGCGAGGGGCGGGTGGTGTTGCTTTCCGGGGAGCCGGGAATCGGAAAATCGCGGCTGATCGCCGCCCTGGAGCAAAGCCTCGCCGGCGCGTCGCCGGGGCGAATTCGTCTCGTCTGCTCGCCGCATCATCAGGACACGCCGCTCCACCCGATCATCCGGCAGATCAAGCGTGCCGCCGGTTTTCAAAATGACGACAGCCACGCGGCGCAACGCGAGAAGCTTCGCCGGTTGCTCGGGCGGTCGGCGCCGGGCCTCGACGTGGCGCTCCTCGCCGACCTCATTGCGATCCCGGGTGCCGGGGAGGAGCTGCCCGAGACGCTCACGCCGCGGCATCGAAAGGAGATGACGTTTGCCGCAATCCTCGGACATTTCCGCGCTTTCGCACGGCGAAATCCCGTACTCGCGGTACTGGAAGACATTCATTGGGCCGATCCCACCACCAGCGAGTTGCTCGAAACACAGATCGAGTCGATCGAACGGCTGCCAATCCTGCTCATCGTCACCGCCCGGCCCGAAGTGCGGCCGCCCTGGATTGCCCGCCCGCATGTCACGACGCAGATTTTGGGGGGGCTTCATCAACGCCAAGCCATATCCGTCATCAACGAGATTGTCGGCGAGGAGTCTTTGCCGACCGACGTGATCGAGCGGATCATCAGCCATGCCGACGGGGTCCCGCTTTTCATTGAGGAATTGACCAATACGGTTCTGGAAAGAGGGCGATCAAGATTTCAGAAGGGTGACCAATCTCCTGCCGAGCCTCTCTCGGCGGATATGGTCCCCACCTCGTTGCAAGCGTCCTTGATGGCGCGCCTCGATCGACTCGGCGCTGGCAAGGAGGCCGCCCAGATCGGCTCCGTCATTGGCCGGGAGTTTTCCTTTGAAATGGCGCTCGCATTGGGGAGCACCTCGGCAGAACGAATGCAGGAGGCGCTTCAACAGCTCGTTCGCGCGGGACTTGCCTCCGCTCGCGGAGAACCGCCCGAGATCGTATACAGCTTCAAGCACGCCCTGGTGCAGGACGCCGCCTACGCCTCGTTGCTGCGCGACCGGCGCCGCGAGTTGCACCTTCGTTTGGCCGAAGCGCTGGAGAAAGGCGCAATCGGCGGGATCGCGCCGGAACACCAATTGATTGCCTGGCATTTCGGCGAGGCCGGAGTCCCGGAGAAATCGATCGATTATTATCTCAAAGCGGCCGAGCAGACGACCGGGCGCTACGCGTTTGCTGAAAGGGTCAGCCAGTTGCGCAAGGGTCTGCGCCAAGTCGAGCACCTTGCCGAATCGGAATCGAGGCTGCGTCGCGAGGTTGATTTGCAACTCGCCTTAGGGCGCGCGTTGATCGATTACCGGGGCTCGAGCAGCGACGAAGTTCGTGCAACCTTCGAACGGGCATACGAATTGTGCCGCACGCTGGACGATACCGAGCGCCTGGTCGCGGCATTCGACGGACTGGTGCTCAACTATCACTTTGCTCGTTCCGATTCCGCGCAGATGCTCGCTTACGCGGAAGAATTGCTCGAAGTGGGCCAGCGCACCGAGAACGCGCTGGCTCTTGTGTGGGCGCGGCGATCGCGTTTCTCAGCGCACTTGCTGCAAGGTCGTTTTGAACCTGCCCGCCGCGATATCGAGGTCGTCATCGGAATGTACGAATCCACACGGGACGCCTTCGAGGGCCGCTGGATGGCGCGAGATCCGAGGGTATCCACGTATACCGCCCTGGGCATCTGTCTCACTGCACTCGGGCATTTCGATTCAAGCGAACCAATGACGCTTGCGGGAATCAAGCAGGCTGAGACGCTAAATCACGTGGTCAGTCTCATGCTGGGGCTGCGGCGCGCTTGTGTTCGCGGAATGATGTTGCGCGACACCAACGGGGTCCTTGATCTTTCCAACCGGCTCCTCACGTTGACTGCAGAACACGAGACGTTCGTTGGGGCGCGGGAGACTGCGATTTTCCGCGGTTGGGCGCAGCTCAACGCAAGGCACGATCCCGCTCACTTGGAACGGGTCCAAAGCGCCTTCGACGAGCTGGAGGCTGACAAGCACTGGGTTCTGCTCCCATTCTTCATGACATCGATAGCCGAGGTGGTGGGCCATAACGGGGATCAGGCCACCGCAGTGGCGCTGCTCGATCGCGCGACTGCCTTGGTGCAATTGACCGGCGAACAATGGGGCGAGCCCGAGATCATCCGGCTGCAGGCCCGCTTCGGCGCAAGACATCCGAAGGAAGCATCTACTTTGTTGCGAGCGAGCCTTAACAAGGCGCGCGAACAGGGCGCGAGACTGTGGGAACTTCGAACGGCGCGTGATTTGGCTGAACTCTTGGCCGGCGAAGGGCAACGCGAAGCCGCCTACGAACTGTTGGCGCCCGTCTGTGGTTGGTTCACCGAAGGGCTCAACACGCCCGACCTCATTAAGGCTCGGACTCTGCTCGCGCATCTGGGCGACGGCGAAATTTCCGCGCCCTTGACCCGCCGGAACCCCGCACCTACACAGCGCGCCGGGAGCG
The DNA here is from genome assembly GCA_019243195.1 of Hyphomicrobiales bacterium. Classification (GTDB taxonomy): domain Bacteria; phylum Pseudomonadota; class Alphaproteobacteria; order Rhizobiales; family Xanthobacteraceae; genus AP-16. Next base: position 27,289 of record JAFAUQ010000102.1, on the reverse strand, counting down.
CGTAGCTCAGGTGGTAGAGCACCTGACTTTTAATCAGGTGGTCGTGGGTTCGAGTCCCACCGCGCTCACCACGTAAATCGCAGAAAATTCCTGCGGTCCCGCGGGTCGGGGCTGCATCGCGTGCGCAATGACAGCGATGAATCGACGTATTTGGGCGGGAACATCCCCTTCACACGCGGCGTTGAAGGCCGAACCGGAGGAGCGGGGCCATGCCCGATGCACGCTATTTTATCGTCCAGCGCGACGATCAATGGGCCATCAAATTCAATGACGAGGAATACGGCCCCTATCGCACCAAGGACGAAGCCATGCTGTTTGCGATCGACGCGGCGCAGAAACTTGGCGCCTATGGCGACAGCGCCGAGGTGGTGCTGATGGGCGAAGACGGCCATTTCCACACCGAATGGAGCTACGCCCGCGATGCGGTTCCGGCGCCCTCGACCGGCACCCCCGGCTGAGCCGTAATCCGTCTGTCGCGGCGAGTAACCAGCCGACGAAGCCGGTATCACGGTGTGGAACTCTCAGGCTCGTCAGGCGTTCGTGTTCCCGGGTATCCTCAACCCGCCCGCGCGCGCAGACCGGGACCCAAATGGCTGCCGTCTCTCACGATCTCGTCCTTTGGCACGCTCTTTACGATCTCGAGGTACGCTATTGGTACGAAGTCGATTGCAACGGCGGCGCGAGCGCCCATGATTTCTACGCGACTGACGGTGTCTTCGCCGTAGGCGATAACGAGTTCCGCGGCAGCGAACGCATTCGGGAGTTCTATGCCTGGCGCGGGCGGCGCGGCATTGAGACCGTGCGCAGCTTGCGCACCACGCGGCACTTGATCAGCAATTTCTGGGTCGAGGCGGCCGGCGAGCGGGAGGCCAAAGCCTTCGGCGTTATCAGCTTTCACGATGGCGCCGGTCGTGCCCCGGTGCCGGAATCAAATCCTCCCGTCTTGATCGCCGATCTTCTCAACATCTGCCTGCGCGACGAAGACGGCGCTTGGCGGTTCAAATCGCATCGGCTGCGGCCGGTATTCATGGGCGCCGAGGTGCCGCTTTCCATGGCGGTCGATCTAACCAGATGACGTGGCCGATGCGGACCAATTCAGCGCACCGGCATGGTGGCCTCCGCCTTCCCCGCGGTCTCTGCCGATTCCACGGCTCGAAACGCGTCGGTCAGACCCGCACCGGTATCGTTCCGGGCTTCCGGAGCGCTGAGCGCCGCGGCACTGCGCATAATCACGCTGCGCACCGCGTCGGGGCCGAGCGTCGGAGTTCGTTCGAGGACAAGCGCCGCAATCCCGCTCACGTGCGCCGCCGCTACCGACGTTCCTGAGATCAGCTGCAAACCATCATTGGGGGCGGGCTCGAGAACATCGACGCCCGGAGCGGCAACCGCGATGTAGTGGCCGCGGTTCGCGAGCGCGTAAAGCCGGTCATCCGCATCCGTCGCGGTCACGGCGATGACGTGAGCATCCGCGGCCGGATAGAGCGGCGCCGAGGCCGGGCCTTCATTGCCCGCCGCGGCCACCATCACGATGCCGCGGGAGTGAACCGTCGTCAGATGCTGGCGCAGCAGCGGATCGTTCGGCCCCGCGAAACTCATGTTGATGACACGGGCACCGCGCGCGACCGCCCACTCGATCCCATCGGCGATACTAAGCGAAGTCCCCTGCCCTTGCGCGTCGAGCGAGCGCACCGCCAGCAGGCGCACGCCTGGAGCAACGCCCATGAGCCGCCCGTGCGCCGCAATCGCGCCCGCCATGGCAGTCCCGTGGAAATGGACCTCATGCGGCCCGAGCACGTCGAAGCTGGCCGCAATCGTTCCGGCGAGGTCGGGATGGGCCGTATCGATCCCGGAGTCGATGAGCGCGACCAGGATGCGCTCGCCGGTCGCCAGACGGTGAGCATCGGCCAAATGCAGCTTCGCAATGACATACTGCGCCGGATCACCCATTGCGGCGGGCTGCGGGTCGTCGGCACCCTCCTGCGCGAACAGATAATTAGGCTGCGCGCCGGCGATGCGGCTTTCGCCGGCGAGCGAACTGATTGCAGTAGCCACCGAACTGCCGTCATTGATGCGCCAACGATGAATGCTGCGGCCTACGAGCCGCATGGGATGAACATCGAGCCGCGTCAGGCGCAAGCGGCGCGCGATGGCGTCGAGTTGCGACGATGACACTCCCGCTGCGATGTCGAGCAACACCTCGTTCTGGAGGTAGCGCGTCTCACCCGCGGGCGGCGGAAAGAACCCGTTGCGGCTGGGCGGCCCGGCGCCTCCGCCGCTGCCCGCAGCTGCACTGCCTGAGCCGTTGACACCCGCCGGCGCGGGATTTGCTCCACCGGCACCGGTGGTCGGCGGAATGCTGGTCGTCACCGGCGTATCGCCCGGAGTGCCGACCGTGACGATCGGTCCGCGGGGTGGATGATGCCCGCTCCCCCGCGACGGGCGGTCGCCACGCGGCGGGCGGTAGACGACATTGTTTCCGGTTCCCGAAATATTGGAATTCGCGATGCGCCGGTGCTTCCGCGAGCCCAGTCGTGTGCTCGACTGATGCCTGTGCGTGGCACGTGCGAGGTGCGCAGTCGTGCCAAATCGGCCGGCCGCACCTCCTTGATGGAAAGCGGTGAAGCCAGAATGCCCACCGCCCGAAAAGCCGCCGAAATGCCCGCCGCCGCCCCACGCGAGCGCACCCGACGGGACAAGGACGGCATAGGCAAGCGCCGCCGCAATTGCGGCTCGCCGAATGTTGGTCACGGGTTTTTCTCCCTGCGCGTTCGTTTGTCGCGCCGGGAGGCACTCTGGTTCAGTGCCAGGGACGTGACCCGATGCTGCGCCGCAAATCAAAATGCTGCAACGCTTCGCAAACGAGGTCATCGGGTCGCCACAAAGAGCGGATAGGTCTCGGGCACGGGGTCAAGGAGGAAGGGCATGGGCCAACGGAGGCTCGACCATGACTCTGCACGCCGCCCCCGTCCCCTCGGCTGGCAAGCGCTACTTCGCGATGCCGCCGTGTCCGCGATGCGGTGACACTCTCTTCGCGCCGGAAATTTCCGAGCACGTCAGCGCACACGAGGTGCGCCATCGCTGGTCGTGCGAAGCGTGCGGTCACGGATTTATCACGTCGGTCGATCTGTTCCGCTTCCGCCGCAACTGACACTCGGCGGACCGGCTACGCCGCCTGCAGTCGTCTTCGCACGGCCGGCATCACGTCGCGCGCGAACAGGCGCATCGAGCGCAATGCATCCTCGCGCGATATGGTGTGGAAGTTCACCTGCAAGGACGCGATCTCGAACCCGCCAACCTCGTCGTTGAACGCAAGAATGCGTTGCGCAATCTCGCGCGGCGTACCGATCCACGCGACGCCCTTCGCCATTTGTGTGTCGAAGGTCTCCTTCGCGAGCGCCGCGATGATTTTGTCGTAGTTGGGATAATCATTTGAGTTCAGCCCCTCCGTCCACGCCGACGCAGCCGCAACGACGGATTTGAGATAGCCGTTGAGCGGCTCGCGTGCGACGCGGACCGCCTCATCCATCGTCTCGGCGCAGAACATGTGGAACGCGAGCATCACGCGGCCGCGCCCGGGGTGTCCGGCGGCGCGCCAGGCATCGCGGTAGAGGCCGAGAAGTTCGCGCATCTTGGCGCCGCCGAAAGGGATCGCCATGAGGAAATGGCCGGCGGTGCCCGCGCCCGCGAAGCTCTCCGGGCTCGCAAGCGCCGCCACCCAGAATGGCGGATGCGGGCGCTGGGTCGGCCGTGGCAGCGAGGTGACGTTCTTGAACGAATGGAAGCGGCCGTCGGCGCTCACGTTCTCTTCGGCGAGCAACAGTCGCACCTGCGCCATCCCCTCGTCGAACCGCGCCCGGCTCTCGTTCACCGACACCCCGAAACGCGCGAATTCGTGCGGCAGGAATGCGCGGGCAAAGCCGACTTCGAGCCGTCCGCCCGAAATGGCATCGAGCATGCCGATTTCGCCGGCGAGCTTGAGCGGATTGTTGAACACCGGCAGCACCGCCCCGGTGATAAGCCGCGCGTTGGCAGTACGCATGGCGGCCGCTGCGAGGAACACGATCGGACTGGGGCTGTAGCCGCCGTAGGCGTTGAAATAATGCTCGACCGTGCGCACGTGGGTGTAGCCGAGGTCGTCGCATTCGCCGACGAGCGCGAGCGCATCCGCCCAATAGGCCTGCGCCGACTTCTCGGCCGGGCCGACGTCGGGAAAAAACTGGATTCCGAACTCCATCACCGACGCGGACGCTCGCTCACATGGATTGTCCGAAGCCGGTCGCCGCGCGATTCTGCTCGGCGACCGCCGCGCTCCGCGGTTACGCGCTGCGCCACTTCAACAGCACGCCGACGCCGAGGCCGAAGCAACCGTGGAAGATGACCTGCATGATCATCCGGCTCACGTCCCATCCCGCGGCGACCGGCGCGCCTTTCAACGGGAACACGATGAACCACAGAACGAGCACCGGAGCGATAGCCCCGAACAGGAACGAGGCCACGTAGTAGCCGGGCCCTTGCGGGAACCGCTGCTCGATGGCGCCGAAAACGATGCCCCAGATGCCACCCCAGAACGCGAACGACCAGATCTGGGGCACGCCCAGGGGCTTCGTCGCTGCGTAGCCGAACGGCTGGAACGGCACGAGACCGAGCGCGTGCAGGATGGCGATCGCGCCCATCTGGAACAGCAGTACGGAGATGAAGCCGGCGGCAAAGCAGGAAACGATAGAATAGCGGTAGACCGACGCTTGCGCGCCGACGGCGGTCGTGGTCGTCGACATGGCAGTCCTCCCCAAAGCCCGCCCCGGGCGGGCAGGCCATGATAACATGAACACCACGGCGAGATTGCCTATTCTCTCGATTGCACGCGCTTTTTCACTACTTAGCGCGCTCCGCCCTGGCTGGAATTGGGCGCAGGGGGGTCATGGGTGCAATGTCACCCTGACTCCAGTCTTCCAGCGTGCCGCGGCGAAAATCTTCAAACTCGCCGGCCGCGATCGCAGCTCGGATGTCCTGCATCAGCGACTGGTAGTAGCAAATGTTGGCCTGGGACAGCAGGATCGCCCCAAGCATCTCGTTGGCCTTCACCAGATGATGCAGGTAGGCGCGTGAGTAGCCGCGGTCGCCCGCCTCGGGATCGAGCGGGCGCGGATCGTCGGCGTGGCGCGCGTTCTTCAGGTTGACCGGCCCGTAGCGCGTAAAGGCGACGCCGTGGCGGCCGTTGCGGGTCGGCATCACGCAGTCGAACATGTCGACCCCGCGAGCGACGGCTTCCAGAATGTCCTCCGGGGTTCCCACGCCCATGAGATAGCGCGGCTTTCCGGCCGGCAGCAGCGCCGTCGTTTCCTCGACCACGCGGAGCATGGTGTCTTGCGGTTCGCCGACGGCGAGCCCGCCGATGGCGTAGCCGTCAAAGCCGAAATCGACGAGGGCCTGCGCGCTTTCCCGGCGCAGCCGCGTGTCATCGCCTCCCTGCACGATGCCGAACAGCGCGCCGCCTGTGGTGGCCCCCGCAAACGCGAGCTTCGACCGTTCGGCCCACGCAAGCGAGAGCCGCATGGCGCGATCGAGGTCCGCGCGGCTGGCTGGCAGCTTCGTGCATTCGTCGAGCTGCATGGCGATGTCCGCGCCGAGCAACCCCTGGATTTCGATCGCCCGCTCGGGCGTGAGTTCCACGAGCGCACCGTCGAGGTGGGAACGGAACGTAACGCCTGACGGCGCGACCTTCCGCAATTGCGCGAGCGACATGACCTGGAACCCACCGGAATCGGTGAGGATCGGGTACGGCCAGTTCATGAACCGATGCAGCCCGCCGAGCGCGGCGATGCGCTCGGCGCCCGGACGCAGCATCAGGTGATAGGTGTTGCCGAGCACGATATCGGTTCCGCAGGCGCGCACCTCTTCCGGGCGGATGCCTTTCACGGTGGCCTGGGTGCCGACCGGCATGAACGCGGGCGTGCGCACGATGCCGTGCGGCGTCGTCAGCTCCCCGCAGCGGGCAACGCCGTGGGTGCCAATGAGGCGGAAGAAAGCGTCAGCCATGCCCGACATCAGCTTGCGTCGCGGAACAGAAGGGACGCGTCGCCATAGGAATAGAACCGATAGTGCCCGGCGATCGCGTGGGCGGAGGCGCGCCGCATTGTGTCGAGCCCGGCAAACGCCGCGACCAGCATGAACAGCGTCGAGCGGGGCAGGTGGAAATTGGTCAGCAGCACGTCGACCGCTCGGAACCGATAGCCCGGCGTGATGAACAGCGCGGTTTCGCCCTCGAATGGATGCAGCCGGCCGCCCTCATCCGCGGCGGTCTCGATCAGGCGCAGCGACGTGCTGCCGACCGCGACAATACGGCCTCCGGCGGCACGCGTCTCATTGAGCGCCTGCGCGGTCGCGGCACTCACCGAGCCACTTTCGGCGTGCATGCGATGATCAGCCGTGTCCGCCGCCTTTACCGGTAGGAAGGTGCCGGCGCCGACGTGCAGCGTGACCATGCGCAGCCCGATGCCACGGGCGCTGAGCGCCGCCACAAGCGCGTCGGTGAAATGCAGACCCGCTGTAGGCGCTGCCACCGATCCCTCGTGATGCGCAAACAAGGTCTGATAATCGCTGCGGTCGCGCTCATCGGCTGGCCGTCGCGAAGCGATATAGGGCGGCAACGGCATGTCGCCGCGTTCTTCGATCGCCTGGTCGAGCACCGGACCATGGAACGCAAACGACAGCGTAACGTCGCCCCCCTCGCCCTTGGCTTCGACGCCCGCGTCGAGCTGCCCGAGGAAACAAGCCCTGCCCTCCTCGCCGAAGCGCAACACGTCACCGACCGCGAGCTTGCGTGCCGGCTTGACGAAGGCGCGCCAGCGCGAGCCGTCGAGGCGCTGGTGAAGCGTCGCTTCGATCGCCGGTTCCGCGCCGGCGCGCCCGATGCGTCGGCCGTGCAGGGTCGCCGGGATCACTTTGGTATCGTTGACCACAACCTGGTCGCCGGGTTCGAGCAGCTGCGGCAGCTCGCGCACGGTTCGATCTGCGAAGGTTCCGTCGCGCACCACCAGCAGCCGCGCTGAATCGCGCGGACTTGCCGGTCGCAGCGCAATGCGTCCAGGCGGCAGCTCGAAGTCGAAGAGATCGGTGCGCATGCGAGCTAATGGATGAGCGAGAATGTAATCCGCCAATCCTTAAGCCGACAGGTGAGCCCTCGGCTGATCAGGATCGAAGCGTCTGACACCGCGCCGCGCCGCCAATCACTGGGAGGTCTGCGCCGAAAAAAGGCGCCCCGGTCGACCTGGACCACTGGGGGCCGACCGGGGCTATGCCAAGCGACTATCGGCGTTGGGGGGACGGATGCGCCTGGCACGCCCCAGCATGTGGCTGACCTATCGAAGGAGGCAACTGCAGCCCATTGTCGCGGAGTGCCATGGTACGGTGTGTCACTCGAGTTCTACCGTCTTGAAGTCGGCCGGCAGCACGATTTCGAGCGCTTGGCAATCATCGGAATAATCGATCACCTTGTGCTTCACGCGCGGCGGCTGGATCCAGCACGAACCCTCCCGCATGGTGATCGGGCCCTGCCCTTCGAGGTCGGTCGTGATCGAGCCTTTGAGCACGTAGACCATCTGAAACTCGACGTCGTGATAGTGCAGCTTGGAAACTTCCTCCGCGAGGCACGGCGGCACGAACTGGACGACGTGCGCCTGCACGAGACCGTTGGTCGCGGCGCTAATGCCCAGGTCGCGGTATTTTGCGTAGCGCCGCAGCCCGGCGTCAAAGTCGGCTTCGTTATGGTGGCTGACCGTGAACCGTTGTTTCGCGCGCGGCCGCGCCTTGCTCTTCGCGCGCGCCGGCGACCGCGCCGCCGTCTTGCGCCGCGCTGCCGATCGCGTCGTTGCTCTCCTCGTCGTTCGTGATTTTGCTTTCGTCTTGGCCATGGCGCCGCTCCCGAATGATTAGCTAGTGTCCCGATTCCGAAGTTCGCTCAACCTTGCAGCACGCCCGATGCGAACTTCGGAATCGAAGGACACTAGCAACGTTATGATCCTAGTGCCGCTTTGAACCCGAAGTTCGCAACCGGACGGTAATTGTAGTGCGAACTTCGGGTTCGCGGCACTAGCACCCGTTATCCGGGCTTCTCCAGCCTAGCACAATGCCGGACCAATTGCGGCCCGAGGGCGCGTGTGCGATGGAGCGGCCGTGGCAACTTGGTGATTTTCGCCGATGAATGAGGCGCGCATGACCGGCACGCAAGCGCCCGCGGCGGGCGTCGACTTCGCCGCCTTCGCGCCGAAACATTTCGGCTGGTACCTCGACCGCAAGGTCGCGACCATCACGCTCGACCGCCCGGAGCGCAAGAACCCCCTCACCTTCGCCTCCTACGCCGAGTTGCGCGACACATTCCGCGCCCTGGCCCACGCGCACGACGTGAAGGCCATCGTCATCACCGGCGCTGGCGGCAATTTCTGTTCCGGCGGCGACGTGCACGAAATAATTGGGCCGCTCGTCGATCTGCAGCGCGCGGGCGACATGGGCGGACTCCTCGCCTTCACGCGTATGACCGGCGAGGTGGTCAAGGCGATGCGCGCCTGTCCGCAGCCGATCGTAGCCGCGATTGACGGCATATGCGCCGGCGCAGGCGCCATCCTCGCCATGGCCGCGGACCTGCGTTACGGCAGCGCGCGCAGCCGGGTCGCCTTCCTGTTCGTCCGCGTCGGGCTCGCGGGCGCCGACATGGGTGCCTGCAACATCCTGCCGCGCATCGTCGGCGCCGGCCGGGCGGCGGAACTGCTTTACACCGGCCGTGCGATCGATGGCACCGAGGCCGAACGCTGGGGCTTCTACAACAAGCTGTGCGCGCCGGAGGCCGTGCTCACCGAGGCGCAAGCCCTCGCGGCGACGCTGGCCCAGGGGCCGACTTTCGCTCATGCCATGACCAAGCGCTGCCTGCACCAGGAATGGAGCATGGGTATCGATGAAGCCATCGAGGCCGAGGCCCAGGCCCAGGCGATCTGCATGCAGACCAACGATTTCGCGCGCGCCTACGAGGCGTTCGTGGCCAAAGCTAAACCGGCCTTCGAAGGAGATTGAGTGCTGCTTGTCGGCCCCGCGGCGCTCCTTTAGGGTTCCCGCAGCCGGGTATCATCCATGCAAATCCGTCAAGACCTCATCGACGCCATCGGCAATACGCCGCTCATCAAGCTTCGACGCGCGTCCGAAGAGACCGGGTGCACGATTCTCGGCAAGGCCGAGTTCATGAACCCGGGCCAGTCGGTGAAAGACCGCGCTGGGCTGCAGATGATCCTCGAGGCGGAGAAACGCGGCGAGCTGCGGCCCGGCGGCCTCGTGGTGGAGAGCACCGCCGGCAACACCGGGATCGGACTTGCCCTCGTCGGCAATGCGCGCGGATATCGGACCATCATCGTGATCCCGGAGACCCAGACCCAGGAAAAGAAGGACATGCTGCGAGTATGCGGCGCCGAGCTGGTCGAGGTGCCCGCGCTCCCCTTCAGCAATCCAAACAATTATCAGCACATCGGCCGGAGGCTCGCCGAACAACTGCGCGAAAGCGAGCGCAACGGCGTCATCTTCGCCGATCAATGGAACAACCTTGACAATCGCAAGGCGCACTACGTCGGAACCGGCCCTGAAATCTGGCGGCAGACCGACGGCAAGGTCGACGGGTTCATCTGCTCGATCGGCACCGGCGGCACGATTGCCGGCACCTCCAGCTATCTGCGCGAGCAGAAGAACGACATTGTCATCGGCGTCGCCGACCCGTGCGGCTTCGCGATGTACAATTTGTTTACGCACGGCGAGGCGAAGTCGTCGAAGGGCGACTCGATTACCGAGGGCATCGGCCTTGCGCGCGTCACGCCCATCATCGCCGACATCAAGGTCGATAAGGCCTACATCGTCCCGGACGAGGAGGCGCTGCCGATCATCTTCGATCTCCTCGAGCACGAGGGGCTGTGCATCGGGGGTTCTTCCGGCATCAACGTGGCCGGCGCAATACGCCTCGCCAAGGACATGGGACCGGGCCACACCATCGTCACCGTGCTCGCCGACTACGGCACACGCTCCCAATCGAAGCTGTTCAATCCGAAGTTCTTGCGCTCGAAGAACCTGCCGGTGCCGGCGTGGCTCGAGCGCCGTTCCAATATCAAACCTCCGCTCGTGTGATGACGACCGATTGTCTGTTCCGCGAAGACGCGTATCTCACTGAGTGCCGCGCACAAGTGCTGGGCGTGACCGACGCGGGCGGCATCGTGGTCGACCGCACGGTGTTTTATGCTACCTCCGGCGGCCAGCCGGGCGATCGCGGAAAGCTTGTGACTCAGACCGGGGCAACCATCCCGATTTCCGGTGCGGTTTATACCGATCCGGCCAAGACCGTCATCGCGCAGATACTTGCCGACGGAACCGCCGAGCGTCCCGCCGTGGGCACACCGGTGACGCTCGCTATCGATTGGGATTTGCGTTACCGCCGCATGCGCATGCATACGGCGCTGCACCTGCTATCGGCCGTCCTGGCCTATCCGGTGACCGGCGGGTCCGTTGGCGAGGACGACAGCCGGCTCGACTTCGACATTCCCGACGCCGGTCTCGACAAGGACGAGATCACCGCCAAGCTCGCCGCGATGATCGCCGCCGATGCGCCGGTGACCACGCGCTGGATCAGCGACGCGGAACTCGAAGCCAACCCCGGCCTGGTGAAGACCATGTCGGTCAAGCCGCCCATGGGCAGCGGCCGCGTGCGTCTCGTCGAGATCGCCGGCTTCGATCTGCAGCCGTGCGGCGGCACGCATGTGCGCCGCACCTCCGAAATCGGCGCGGTGCGCGTGACCCAGATCGAGAAAAAGGGCAAGCAGAACCGGCGCGTGCGCATCGGCTGGGCGTGAAAGTGGCGAATAGTGAGTGGTAGAGTGGGAGTAGTGAGTAGATAAAAGATACCCGCTTAACATTCACCACTAACCATTCACCACTCACTCTTTCCTCCGCGCAGGTGTCCCCCCATGTCGCAATGGCTCATCTCCACCGACTGGCTCGCCGAGCATCTCAACGACTCGGACGTGACCGTCGTCGACGGCTCGTTCTATCTGCTGACCACGGGGCGCGAGGCCAACGCTGAATATCTCGTCGCGCATATTCCCGCCGCGGTGCGCTTCGACATCGACGCGGTCGCCGATCATTCAACCGCGCTGCCGCACATGCTGCCGACGGAGAAGGAATTCGCGGCGGCGGCCGGTGCGCTCGGCATTGGCGATAAGGATACGATCGTCGTCTACGACGGCGTCGGCCTCTACGGCGCGCCGCGGGTGTGGTGGACGTTGCGCACGTTCGGCGCCCAAAAGGTCTATATCCTCGACGGCGGGTTGCCGAAGTGGCGTGCGGAAGGCCGGCCCGTGGAGGTCGGGAAGTCGCTCCGGGTGCCGCGCACGTTCAATGCGCGCCTCGACCGCCGCGCGGTCGCCGCCGTTGCCGACGTGCAGCGCGCGCTCGCGAGCGGCGCAGCCCAAGTTGTTGACGCGCGCGCGGCCGATCGCTTTCGCGGGGAGGCGCCGGAGCCGCGGCCCGGCCTGCGCTCCGGCCACATGCCGGGCGCGCGCAATGTGCCGTTCGGCGGCGTAATCGAGGACAACCGCCTCGCCTCTCCCGACAAAATCGCCGCCGCGTTCAAGGCCGGCGGCGTCGACGTGGACAAGCCGGTGATCACCTCGTGCGGCTCGGGCGTGACCGCGGCGATTCTCACCTTCGCGCTCGCGGCGCTCGGCAAGGAGACGGGTGCGGTCTACGACGGCTCGTGGTCGGAATGGGGTGCGCGCCAGGACCTGCCTGTGGCGACGGGGCCGGCCTGATCCCTCAATCCTTCCACGCCCGCGCAAACTCCGCGGTGTCGGTGAACTCGAGGAAAGCGGCTAGCTTGCCGTTTCTCACCGTGAATATGTGCACCCAGTCGGAGGCCGCCTTGCGGCCGTTTTTGCGGATGGTCGAGGCATAGTGGCCGAGGACGAACACGCGGTCGCCCGACGAAAGGAATTCGCGCGGGCTGAACTCCGAGAAATCCTGAATCCGCGCCAACTCATCGAAAAATGCCTGAACGCCTTGCGGTCCCTTCCAGCTACCCAACAGCGGGTAGTCGGAACGGCTGCCGTTGAGGCGCCATTCGATGTCCGGCGTAGCCGCGGCAACGATGGTGGCGATGTCACCGCGCCCGAACGCGGCATAAAGGCTTTGGATCAAAGCTACGTCGGCTTGGCGCATAAGGTCCTCCCTTTTCGACAACCGTAGCTACGGCGAGCGCCGCGCCAAGTTTCAGGCGCTCGTTTCGGCATGTTCCGCCTACATGCGCAATTGAGACGCGCGAGCTCGGCCGCCGTTATCAGAGCACCGTAATGGCGGCCGTGACCGCCGCGTCCAAAAAGGCGTCGCCTGCCGCCTGAGAATCGTTGGTCGCGACGATACTGCCTGCCGGCAGGACCGCCGCCGTGAATCCCTGCGTGTGCCAACGCCCGAGCGGTAAGGCCGAGAGCTTTGTCACATCGGGATAGGGATGTGGGCTCACATAAAAATACGGCTCCCCGTAATGCTCGTCCCCGGGCGAAAAGCCCGCATCGACCGAGCGCGCGTGCTCGGCACCGCCGGTTTCCAGCGGGGTCAACGTCGCCATGTCGAAATGGTGCGGCCAGGTTCGCACCGGCGAAGGCGCGAACTTATGCGCGATCATCTGGTCCCGAACGTGACCGAGTGACAGGTCGGCATTGGCAAACCAAGCTGCCAGGCCGGAAAACGCATCGCCCAAGCTGCCGGTGTCATAAGCTCCGCCGTGCGCCACCTTATGGTCGGCAATCTCATACGGGGGTTTGGCGTCGAGCGGGGCCGGATCGAGATCGTGCGCTGCCAGTAAGTCGCCCAGCCGCTGGCGCACATCGGCATCGGTGTGGCCGTCGAGCGGAAAGCTCACCTGCACGCTCGGCGTCACAAGCGTCAGCCTGAGTTCGGTTAAACACAGCCCAAGCCGCAGATCGTCCTTGAGCGGATGCGTGACAAACCCGCCGAGCGCATCGTCCCAATCAAGGTTGGTGTGGCGGTCATCAGCGTGCGGCGGCACGAACGCCCGCGCCGCCCGCGCCAGCCATTGCACCGCATGGTGCGCCTGAAGCCTGGCTTCGCGCAGGCGGCCAAAATCGACGCCGCCGATTGGCCGCCACGCCATACCGGCCACTGCCGGCGCTCGCGGTTACTTGGCGACGTTGACGTACTGGCCGTTGACCACCTTGAGCACGGCGCTCGCGCCCGCGCCGTCACGCACCTCGTTCATCGTGATCTCACCCGCGACTCCGGGAAAGCCCTTGAGCCCGGCGAGACAGCCGCGAATCTTGTCGCGGTCCGACTCGAGGTCGGCCGGATTGTTGGTCACGCCCGATTTCTCGATACAGTATTTGTAGGAATAGATGATGTCATAGGCGCGCGGCCCGCTGTAGGGCGGCTTGCCGCCGAGCTTCGGGACGACTTTCTTGACATAGGCCTGCACCTCGGGACGCGGATCGTCGATCCAGGCCGCCGTCGACATAAAGGCGCCTTCCGCGTCCTTGCCGGCGATTTCGATGAAGCCCGGCGCGCTCGCGCAGGCTCCGCCGACAACCGGCACCATCAGTCCCTGTTTGTGCGCCTCCTTCACGATCGCGCCGGCGTTCTGGTAGCACGAGCCGAGGCCGATGCCGTCGGCGCCGAGGGACTTGGCGCGGGTGATCTGTGCGGAATAGTCCGTATCTTTGGTGCGGTAGCTCAGCATATCGAGTATTTCGATGCCGTGCTCCTTGAACAGCGCCGGCAGAACCGCAACGCCTTCGGCTTTTGAGACCGCGTCTTCGGCGTCGTAGATGATCACGACCTTCTTGGGGTGATATTCGGCAACCCAGGCATCGACGACCGGCTTGAGCTGCTTGTCGCTGGTGAGCGTGTTGCGGAACGCCCACTTGCTCATCGCGGAGAGACCCGGCTTCGCCGAACAATAAGAGTTGATGACGGTCTTGAGCTGCGTGTCGAGTTGCGGCGCAATCGCCTCGAACTCCGAGCTGAAGCACGGCCCCGCGATCGCCAGCACGCGGTCGCGCTCCACCAGCCGGCTCACGGTTTTGAGCGCCTCGGCCTCGGAGGTCTGGGTGTCGTAACAGATGAGATCGATCGGCAGCCCGCCGACGCCGCCCTTGGCGTTGATCTCCTCGACCGCGATCTCCATCGACACCTTGGCGGCCTGGCCCCACTCGGCGCCTTTGCCGGTGAGCGACACCTGGCAGCCGATCTTCACGTTGCGGCCGGCGAGTTTCGCCCCTTCCCCATAGGCGCCTTGCGCCACGGCCAAGGCGACGGCAACAGTGAAAAAAGCTGCGAAAGATCTTGCGCGTTTCATCGGTCACTCCCCTGGAATTTCATTATTTCTGTTGAGGCCGCAGAAGCCTGCGAAACCCTGCACCGCCGCATCCTATAGGCCCTCGCAATCGGTGAGAAGTTCGGAGCGAATGGTTTGCCAGCAAGCCAGATCGCGATTGCCCAAAGTACCGGTATCCGGTAGTATGGGCACGTGCAATATTCGTGGGACGAGGCAAAGGCCGCGGCTAATCTAGCAAAGCACGGCATTAGTTTCACTGCGGCGGCAAAAGCCCTGGAGGATCCGCAAAAAATCGAAATTATCGATGACCGATTTGATTATGGCGAAGAGAGAATTCAGAATCTCTGCCGATATCAGCACGAAATCCTGTTCGTCGTAACGTCGATGCCAGATGAAGACCTCCGCCGCATCATAAGCGCACGTAAGGCAACGCGACATGAAGAAGAACAGTACTTCCAAGGTGGTCCGCTACTCCCGTGATAATCTGCCGCCCGATCAAACGGATTGGGCTCGCGTCAGGGCGATGACCGATGAAGAGGTTATGGCCGCCGCATTGTCCGATCCGGATGCGCAGCCGCTAACTCCCGAGCAGCTGGCGCGCATGCGCCGCGTGCCGCGGGTCAAATGGCTGCGGCAACAGCTGTGCATGACACAAGCCGAGTTTGCCGAAGCATTCCATCTGCCTCTCAGTACATTACGGGATTGGGAGCAACACCGCAGCACGCCCGATGCTCCAGCGCGCGCACTGTTGCTGGCGATCGAGCGCGATCCCAAGGCTATGCGGAAGCTGCTGGCCGAGCCCGCAGAGTGACTAAGCCGCGCGGCGGCCGAGGTAGGTGCGCTGCACTTCCGGCGTGTCGAGCAGGCTTGCGCCGGTGCCGGCGAGCACGATGCGTCCGCGCTCCATGACATAGGCGTGGTCGGCGACCTGCAGCGCCTGGCGCGCGTTCTGCTCGACCAACAGGATCGTCTTCCCCTCCTCCCTGAGCTGGCGCAAGGTGCGGAAAATCCCGGTCACCAGCCTCGGTGCCAGCCCGAGCGAGGGCTCGTCCATCAGGAGCAGGCGCGGGCGGGCCACGAGCGCACGGGCAATCGCCAGCATTTGCTGTTCGCCACCGCTCAAGGTGCCGGCGGGCTGCTGGCGGCGCTCGGCGAGAACCGGAAAGCGCGCCATGGCGGCGGCGAGGTCGCTTTCGATCTCGGAATCGCGGCGCACGTAGCCGCCCATACGCAGATTCTCGAGCACGCTCATGCGCTTGAGAATGGCGCGTCCCTCGGCCACGTGACTGATGCCGAGCGCCACGATCTTGTGCGCGGGGCGGCTGGCGATGTCGCGGCCTTCGAAGACGATGGTGCCGGCGGCCGGACGGATCAGGCCGGAGATGGTTTTGAGCAGCGTGGTCTTGCCCGCGCCGTTGGCGCCGATCAGCGCGACGATCTTTCCCGGCGCGACCTCGAGGCTGACGTCGTGCAGCACCTCGACCTTGCCGTAGCCGGCGCGCAATCCCTCGACGGTCAGCATGGTCATGGCTTCACGTCTTCGCCCAGATAGGCCTCGAGCACGGCCGGATGCGCCTGCACCTCGCCCGGCGTGCCCTCGGCGATCTTGGTGCCGAAGTTGAGCACGGTCACCCGGTCGGAAATGCCCATGACCAGGTTCATATCGTGCTCGATCAGCACGACGGTGATGCCGCGATCGCGGATGCGGGTGATGGTCTCATCGAGCGCCGCGGTCTCGTTGGGATTGAGGCCCGCCCCGGGCTCGTCGAGCAGCAGCAGCCGCGGCTGGGTGGCGAGTGCGCGCGCGATCTCCAGCTTGCGCTGATCGCCGTACGACAAATTGGAAGCCCGTTCATTCGCATGCGCGGCAAGGCCGAGCAAGGACAGCAGCTCCATGGCGTTCTTGCGCATGCGCCGCTCTACGCCGCCTTCGCCGAACGGACGCCGCAGCACCGCCGACCCCAACGCATGCCAAGTCGAAGCATAGGCGCGGCAATGCTCCCCGATCATCACCGTCTCCAGCGCGGTGAGATGAGGAAACAATCGGATGTTCTGGAACGTGCGCGCGATTCCGCGGGCGGTGCGGCGCGACGGCCTTGCTTCGCCGAGCGGGCGGCCCTCGAACATGATGGCGCCTTCATCGGCGGCAAGCAGACCGGTGAGCAGATTGAAAAAGGTGGTCTTCCCGGCGCCGTTGGGGCCGATCAATGCGTGAATATTGCCGGTCGTCACCTCCATATCGAGTTCGTTAAGCGCGAAGAAGCCGCCGAAGCGCTTCGTCAGGCCTTTGATGTCGAGACAGACGGCCATGTCAGGCACCGCGCGGCATCGTGAGCCGGCGCAGCGAATCGCGCGTGAGCAACCCGTCCGGCCGCAGAATCATCATCACCATGATGATGATGCCGTAGACGATCAGCCGCTTGGCGTTTTCGAAATCGAGTGCGTCGTGGAGGAAATCATAGACGCGGTTCATCGGGAAGAAATCGGTCCAGGCGACCGGCACCAGTTCGAGCCAGTCGCGCAAGGTGCGCAGAAACTCGGGCAGCAGGGTGAGGAAGCCCGCGCCCAGCAGCGGCCCCCAATAGGTGCTGCTGCCGCCAATGATTACGAACATCAGGATTTCCACCCCGACCATGATGTTGAAGCTGTTGGAATCGATGTAGGTCGCGTGATGGGCATAAAGCGCGCCGGCGAGGCCGGCGATCGCCGCGCCAAGCCCGAATGCAAGCAGCTTGATGCGCACCACGTCGAGACCCATGACTTCCGCCGCGGTCTCGTCCTGGTGCACCGCATCCATGGCGCGGCCGAGGCTGGATCTCTCCAGGCGCGCGAAGAACAGCACCAGCACGATGATCAGCGCGACGACGTACTCCAGAATCGAGGGGATGAAAGGGATTTGGCGAAAGCCCTGCGCGCCGCCGACGAAATCCCAGCTCAGCGTTATCACCTGAACGATTTCGGCAAACCCGAGGGTGAGCAGCAGCAGATAAATGCCTTTGATGCGCAACGCCGGAAACCCGACGAGAACGCCCATCATCCCGGCCACGACCGCGGCGACCGGCAGCGCGGCCGCGAACGGCACGCCGAACTTCTGCGTCAGGACCGCGGACGCATAGGCACCGATCGCCATGAATCCGGCTTGCCCGAGGGACACTTGGCCGGTCTTGAACGGCAAATAAAAGCTGTAGGCGGCCAGGACGTTCACCCCCGTGAACACCAGGATCGAGCGGGTGTAGCCGTCGAACAGGTCGTGGAGCATGGCTATTCCGCGGTGCGCGTGCCGAACAGGCCGGTCGGCCGATAGAGCAGGATCAGAATGAGGATCAGGAACGAGAAGAGATCGCGCTCGGTCGTGCCGATGTAGGCAGCCGAGAGGATCTCGATCAGCCCGAGCATCAGCCCGCCCACCATGGCGCCGACGACATTGCCGAGGCCGCCGAGCAGCATGACGACGAGCCCCTTCACCGCCGCGCCCAGCCCCATGAACGGCGAGATGCCGCTGTTCTTCACCCCGTCGAGCACGCCGGCAATACCGGCGATCCCGGAGCCGATCACGAAGGTCACCAGCACCACGCGGTTGACGTCGACCCCGAGCAGCGCCGCGGTTTCATGGTTTTCCGCCGTCGCTCGGATCGCGCGCCCGAGCTTGGTGCGCTCGATGAACAGCCACAAGCCTCCCATCGCGGCGACCGCGACCACGAGGATGAATATCTGCACCGAGCTGATCGTCACCGGCCCGACGTGATAAAGTTCCTGCCGGATCGTTTCGGGAAATGCGACCTGCTGCCCGCCGAAAATATAGACGGCGAGATTCTGCAGCACGATGGTCAGGCCGATGGTGCTAATGAGCGGCGCGAGGGGCCGATCCTTCGGCACCGGGCGCACCGACACGTAGAACGCCACGATGCCGAGCGCCGCACACGCGATCGCCGCGCCGGCCAGGGCAACATAGATGTTCGCCCCGCCGTAAACGACCAGATAAAGCCCGACGAAGGCCCCGACCATGAAGACTTCGCCGTGCGCGAAGTAGAGCAGGTTGAGCACGCCGAAAATGAGCGTGTAGCCGATCGCTATCAGCGAGTAGGACGCGCCGAGCATCAGGCCGTTGATGAGCTGCTGATAGATCATCGTCGCGGTTTAATGCCCCGCCGGCGCGAAGTCCTGCATCACGCGCGAGGAGACGACACGCGCCTTGCGCGTCGTCGCCGGCGTGTTGCGGCTGCGGCCGACGAAACGCGGAACGCCGGCGGTAACGACCGCGCCAATCGCCGCGATGTCGCCGTGCTTAATGGCGGCGAGCGCGGTCGTCTGAGTGCCGCCCTCGGGCGCGTCTATGAGCACGATGTCCGCCGCCTTCCCGGGCGCCAGCACGCCACTGTCGAGGCTGTAGACGCGCGCGTTGCTCCCGGTGGCGGCGCAGATGAACCGCTCCGGCGGCATCTCGGTCAGGCTCGCAAGGTGCGCGATGGTGTAGAGCATGCCGAGCGGCATGATTCCGCTGCCGGTCGGGGTATCGCTGCCGATGATGAAGCGGTCGAATGCACCGTGCTCCGCGGCAAGCCGCGCGCACAATAACGTCGTGCGGAGATTTCCCGCCGTGCATACCTGGAGCGCCATGTCGCTTTCGCGGATAACGCGTTCGAAATCGGCATCCGGCATGGCGGTCGGGCCGCCGTTGGTGTGGAACGACACGTGCGGGCGGATTTTGAGCAGATGATCGCCGGTGATCGCGCCCGAACCCGGGATGGACGAGCCGCCGGTGTGGCACGTCGTTAGAAGACCGGCGGCATTGGCGTCGGCGACCAACGGCGCGTAATCATATGAACTCTTCACGGCGCCAAAGCCGGCCTTCGCGAGCCGCACGCCCTTCTGCGCGAGTTCGCGGAAATCCGCCGCGGTCAGGCCGGGCTCGAGGATCACCGAGCCGGCAATCACGCGCATGCCGCCCGGCCGGTAATCGGCAAAGCTGCGCTGCGCGGCGATCGCCAGCGCCTTGACGCCTTCGGGGTCGCGCGGCCGGCCGGGCACGTGGACTTCCGACGCCGAAATCGCGGTGGTGACGCCGCCGTGCACGTAGCTCTCAAGAAAGCCGACCGTGCGCTGGCGCGGGGTGTAGTCGCCGAACGTGACATGGACGTGCGAGTCGATCAGCCCCGGAATGGCGGTCATGCCGCCCGCGTCGATGACCACGTCGGCGCCTTCGATTGCCGCAGCCGATGCGCTGCCGACCGCGGCGATGCGCTCGCCCTCGATCAGGATAGCGTCGCCGGCCGCGAACGGTTTGCGCCAGTCGCCCGAGACGATCTCCCCGAGATTGACGATCGCGACCTTCATGCCGGTGCGCCCGCGCCGGCGCCGACCCGGCCCGGCTGCTCAAGCTCGTCGGCGAGGTCGTACGACGCGAGGAGCCCCTCCACCAATCCCTTGGCGCCGGCCCAGTCGAAGGTGCGGTAGCTGTGGCCGCTCGTCACGAAGCGCGCGCCCGCGTAGAACATTTCATACTGGGTATGGCGCGAGCCGAACTCCGAGCCGATCGCGTCCCATGCCGCCTTAAGGAACTTGACCTTCGCCTCCGGCGTCATCGTCGTCGAGCGCTGTGTCGTGCGGATGATTTTCGCCAGCGCCGGATCGGAAAAGTCGTGGATCGACGACGGCAGCATGATCAGCGCCCCGCCGGAAAGATCACGCAAGCTATTCACGACGCGCGGATAGAGATCCTGCGTGAGCACCTGGGCGGCATACATGTAGTGCTTGTTCGGCACGTACCACTCGCCGCGCATCGCGCCTTCCGCCTCCATGCCGGCGAGCATGCCGTCCACCATGGCGGACTGCGCCGCCAGGATTCCAAGCTGCTCCCGCACCGAGGGGATGTTCGTCGTGCCGATCGCCTCCGTTAGTCCGTGCGCGAGCCCGACCAAAAAGCGAATCTTCACCGACAGCCGGATCTGGGCCTGATAGTTCTGATACGCGTGGCCCGGCGTGTCGTGGAATTGCGCGCGGCACATGTCGGTGTCGCGGAATACGAACAGCCGCTCCCACGGCACCTTCACGTCATCGAAATAGATGAGCGCGTCGTTTTCGTCGAAACGCGAGGAGATCGGATTGTCGAACACCGACACCGCAGCCGCTTCGAAGGACTTGCGCGATAGCACGCGCAGGCCTTTGGTCCCCATCGGCAGCGCGCATGAAAAGGCGAGGTCTTCTTCGCCCGGCTTGAGCGGCTGCAGATTGGCCACGAGAATCTCGTTCGCCATGATCGCGCTGGTGCCGAGCATCTTCGCGCCGCGGATGGTGACGCCACCGGAATCCTCATCGACGATACGCGCCACCAGTTCTTCCGCCTGGTCGCCCCAATCCTTGGCGCGCTCCGCCTGCGGATTGATGATCACGTAGGTGAGAAAATAATCGTTGCGCCGCGCCTCCTCAAAATAGTTCCGCAGCGCCTTGGCGCGTTCGGCGCCATGCTTCTCGAAAATCTCGATCCCCATGCGCTGCCCGACGAGCGCCGAGGCGAGGTGGTCGGGCGAGCGCCCCAGGTAGCCGCACGAGAGCGCCGCCCATGCCTGGAGCGCATTGCGGCGCAGCACCATCTCGGCGTGGTTGCGCGGCATTTGCCACGCGCGGCTCACCCGCCGGTTCGCGCCGTCCGGCACGAACGTCATCAGCTCGAGGTTCTGCGGCTGCGCCTGGAAATCGTAGAGCGCCGCGGCGGACTTGATCGAATTGCGGAACGCCGGGTGGACCGTCACGTCCGCCACTTTCTGCCCGTCGATGTAGACGTTACGGTCGTCTCTGAGCGACTTGATGTGGTCCGCCCCGATCTTGCAGGTCGTCATCGTCGGTTCCCCATTCCCCAATCACGCTGTTCAGGCAGCCCGTTTTGTCGAGCGGGAGGCACGTTCCCTTCTCGGCGGCGGAAGGAGCAAGTCGGCAGGAACATGGAAGCGGGCGCGCAGCCTCTGTACCATCGCCATGCTCAATTGCTTCTTGCCAGCAAGAACCTCGCTGACACGGCTCGGCGTCCCCAGTATCGGCACCATATCTGCGCGGGTGAGCTCGTGCTGGTCCATCAGATAACGGATGAGATCCGCCGTGCGCGTGAGGCGCCGGGGCCATTTGCTCTCCTCATAAGCGGCGATCAGTTGCGCCTGCGCCCGCAGCCGAGCGATGTCGGCCGGTTTCTCCGACGTCCAAAGTCGATCAACCAGTGCCAGCGCACGCGCGAGCTCTGCATCGTTTTCAATCACAATCAGAGTTGCATCCATCACACTGTCTCCGCATCAATTTCGTCGTACTCGTCATGAGTTCCGAAGAACCGAATCGCCAGCACTCCCGCGTTATACCGGACCGCCGCAACCAGCCGATATTCGTTTCCCTTTATATTGAACACGACCCGGCCGCTCTTGAGAATGCTCGCCTTTGGGTGTGATGACTTCACGTCCTGAGGGTTACGCCATCGCGCTCGGCTCGCAATGCTGAGCCACACTTCGTACTGCGAGCGTGCGGTCCTGATCCCTTTGTATCCGGCGCGATCCGAAAGGTATTTTTCGATCACTGCCGTGCCAAGGACGATCATTACTGAATTATTGCATACGTTTCCAAAAATTGGAAGCCATAGTGCGGCTGCCTTAATTATCGCCTCGCCCCTCGCCTATTGGCCGCATCGAATCTCCTTCATAGAATTGGCTCCGCCTCTCCCGGCGCAAGCTTGAGATCAACCCCGCCCGGACGACCCATGAAGCCCGTGGCCTTCGACTACGTCCTTGCCGAGAGCATCGACACGACCGTTGCGGCGCTTGCCGCAGCGGGCGGCGAGGCGAAAATCCTCGCTGGCGGCCAGAGCCTCGTGCCCATGCTCAACTTTCGCCTGCTGCGGCCGGCCATTCTGGTGGACATCAATCGCATCCCCGACCTCGCCTTTATCGACGAGCGCGCGGACCATATTGCGATCGGCGCGCTTACGCGTCATTACCGGCTGGAGACGTCGCCCATCATTGCCGAGCACTTCCCGGTGGTGGCAGAGGCCATGCGCCACGTGGCGCATCTCGCGATCCGCAACCGCGGCACGATCGGAGGCAGCCTTTCGCATGCTGATCCGGCGGCCGAGCTGCCGATGCTGGCGCTGCTGCTCGACGCCACGCTGCACGTGGTATCGCCGACCGGCCCGCGTGCCATAGCGGCGTGGGATTTTTTCCTCGGGCCTCTCACCGTCGATCTCGCCGCCGACGAAATGCTCACGCGCGTTACCATCCCCAAACTGCCGCCGGTGACCGGCTGGAGTTTTGTCGAAGTGGCGCGCCGCACCGGCGATTTCGCGCTGGCGGCCGTCGCGGTGACGCTCACACTTCGCGATGGCCTAATTGGCGAGGCTCGGATAGCCATGACCGGGATCGACGAGACACCCAAGCGCGCGGACGAAGCTGAAGCGCTGCTCGCCGGCCGCAAGCTCACAGCCGATCTGATCGACGCGGCGATCGCGGCGGTTCGCGCCAACGTCAACCCGCCGACCGACCTTCACGCGTCCTCCGATTATCGTCGTCATCTTATCGGCGTGCTCACCGGCCGGGCGCTTGCCGACGCGTGGCGCCGGGCGGGCGGGGAGAAGCCGTGAGCGCCCGCGCCATCAAGGTCACCGTGAACGGCGTCGCCTATGAGCGTAGTGTCGAGCCGCGCCTGCTGCTCGCCGATTTCCTGCGCCACACGCTCGGCCTCACCGGCACCCACGTCGGCTGCGAGCACGGCGTGTGCGGCGCCTGCACGGTGCTCGTCGACGGCGACAGCGCCCGTTCGTGTTTGATGTTCGCTGTGCAAGCCGATGGGGCGCGCATCGAGACGGTAGAGAGCCTCGGCACTATCGGCCAGATGAATGCGCTCCAGGAGGCGTTCCATGAACATCACGCGCTCCAATGCGGCTTCTGCACGCCCGGCATGCTGATGACCGCGACGGATCTCATGCGCAAGTATCCTCTGGCGAGCGATGACGAGATCCGCGAGGGCCTGTCCGGAAACCTGTGCCGCTGCACCGGCTATGAGCACATCGTGCGCGCGGTCCGGGCCGCCGTTGGCCGTGCCAAGGATGCGCCGTCATGAAGATGCACATCCTTTCCGGCGGCCGGTTGCGCATGCGCAAGAGCATCTATTTGCCCGATGCCGAGCGCAGCGAGACCATCGAGCTGCCGGTCGCGTCGATTCTGCTGTGCGATGCGCGCGGCAATGTGCTGTTCGACACCGGCTGTCATCCGTCGGTCGTGCACGATTCGGCGGCACGCTGGGGCACGCTCGCCAAGCTGATGACGCCGATCATGGGACCGAACGACAACGTGATCGCCGGCCTCGCCGCGCTAGGGCTCGAACCGGACGACGTCGACGTCGTCGTCTGCTCCCATCTCCATACGGATCACTGCGGCTGCAACGCGTTCTTCACCAAGGCGACCGTGATCGTGCACGCCCGCGAACTCGAAACCGCGCGATCTGCCGACGCGCTGGCGAGAGGTTATGTCGCCGCCGACTGGGACCACCCTCTCCACATGGAGCCGATCAGCGGCGAACGCGATCTTTATGACGACGGCCGCATCGTGCTCATCCCCCTGCCCGGCCACACGCCCGGCATGCTCGCGGCCCTCGTGGCCCTCCCGCGCACTGGGGCGGTCCTGCTCGCCTCCGATACCGTGAGTCTGCGCGCCACCCTCGATACCGGCGTCCTGCCAAAGAATACGTGGAACGCCCACGCATTGAGCAAATCGTTGGACGAAGTGCGCCGCATCGAGGCGAGCGGCGCGACGATCATTTGCGGCCATGAGGCCGCGCAGTGGGAGACCTTGCGCAAGGGCGCGCACGCGTATGACTGAGCAAGCCGACCTGGACCTGCGGCCAAAGCTCATCGGCGCCCGCATCAAGCGGACCGAGGACCCGCGCCTGCTCACCGGGTTGGGCAATTTCGTCGACGACCGGCAGGTGGCGGGCGTGCTGCACGTCGCGTTCCGCCGCAGCGATCATGCCCACGCGCGCATCGGCCCGATCGACACGGCGGCGGCGCAGGCGGCGCCGGGGGTCACGGCAGTATTCACCGCCGCGGATTTCGAGAAGACCGTCAAGCCGTTGCGCGCCACATCGCGCATGAAAGGCTACTACGCGACGCCCATCCGGCCCCTTGCCCACGACAAGGTGAGATACGTGGGCGAGCCGATTGCCGGCATCATTGCGGAAAGCCGCTACTTTGCGGAGGACGCGGCCGAGCGCATCGCCATCGCGTTCGAGCCGCTGCCGCACGTCGCCGATCCGGCCGAAGCGGCGCAGCGCGGCGCGTCGCTGCTGCACGAGGAAGCGGGGACAAACGTGCTGGTCGCGCGCGAGTTCAAGCGTGGCGACGTTGATGCGGCACTTGCCGCGGCGCCGGTGCGCGTCAAGGCGCGCTTTCGCATGCGCCGCCGCACGCCGCTCGCGCTCGAGCCCCGCGCATGCGTCGCCGAATACGACCGCAGCCGCGACGCGCTCACGTTTTATTCCACTACCCAGGTGCCCGGCATCATCCGTGACTCGATCGCGGAGGCGCTCGATTTGCCGGGCCACCGCATCCGGGTCATCGCGCCCGACGTGGGCGGTGCGTTCGGCGGCAAGGCCTCGCTCTATCCCGAAGAAATCTTCGTCTGCGCCGCGGCGCACCAGCTGCGCCGGCCGGTCAAATGGACCAGCGACCGTATGGAGGACTTTGCCGCCACCGGCCAGGCCTTCGATGAGATCATCGAGGCCGAGCTTGGTTTCGACCGCGACGGGCGCGCGCTCGCGCTCGCCGCCGATGTCGTCGGCGATGTCGGGGCCTATTCGATCTATCCATGGACCGCGGCGCTCGAACCGGTGCAGGTTGTGAGTTTCCTGCCCGGCCCCTATCGCATCGAGCATTATCGCGGCCGCGTGCAGGCGGTCGCGACCGCCAAGGCGCCGACCGGTCCTTATCGCGGCGTCGGCCGGCCGACCGCGACGTTCGTCACCGAACGGCTCATGGACATGGCGGCGGCGCATCTGGGGCTTGATCCGAAGGAAATCCGCCTGCGCAATTTCGTGCGCGCCGAAGATTTTCCTTACCGGATCGGGTCCGGCATCCAGTGGGACCGCTCCGGCTTTGCCGAATGCCTCACCGCCGCGTGCGATCGCATCGATTACGCTGGGCTGCGGCAACGGCAGGTGCAAGTGCGCACGGCCGGCAAATATTTCGGCATCGGCATCGCTTCCTATGCGGAACTCACCGGCATCGGCTCGCGTATTTCGGTCGCCCCCGGCATGCCGATCAACACCGGCACCGAGACCGCGACGGTCACGGTCGATTCGACCGGCGCCGTGACCGCCGCCTTCGGCATTGCCTCGCACGGCCAGGGCCTCGAAACGACGCTCGCGCAAGTGATCGCCGAGCACCTTGGCGCGCGGCTCGAGGACGTCCGCATCGTGCACGGCGACAGCGCCGCGGTTGCCGGCGGCAGCGGCACTTATGCCAGCCGCAGCATGGTGCTCGCCGGCGGCGCGGCCACCCTGGCGGCGACGGCCGTACGCGAGAAGCTCGTCAATGCCGCGGCGCATCTGCTCGAAACCGCGCCCGGCGACCTCGTCGCGCGCGACGGCCGGGTGACTGTCGCCGGCACCGATCGCTGGGTGACATTCCGCGAGGTCGCGCGTGCCGTCTATGCCGAGATGGGACGGCTGCCGCACGAGGCACGCGGCGAGCTTGCCGCCAGCAAGACCTACGACCCGGTATTCGGCACCACCACCTCGGCAACGCATATCGCGGCGGTTGAAATCGATCCGGCGACGCTGGAGATCAAGATCGAACGCTTCGTGGTGGCGGAAGATTGCGGGCGTATCGTCAATCCGCTGATCGTCGACGGTCAGGTGCACGGCGGTGTCGCGCAGGGCATCGGCGCGGCGCTCTACGAGGAAATCGTCTACGACGTTGAGGGGCAGCTGCACACGGGAAGCCTGGTCGACTATCTCGTGCCATCCGCTTGCGAAATCCCGCCGCTCGAAGTCGTGCATATCGAAAGCGAGTCGCCGACCACGCTCGGCGGTTTCCGCGGCATGGGCGAAGGCGGGACCATCGGCGCGCCGGCTGCGGTTGCCAATGCCGTCGCTGACGCGCTCGCCCCGCTCGGCATCGAGATCAACGAATTGCCGGTGACGCCGGAGCGGTTGTTCCGTTTGCTCTCGGCCGCGCGGAAATGACAGAGCATGATCCCGAAAAGTGTGCAGCGGTTTCGGAAAAGATCATGCTCCATTCTAACCTGGAGGCCCCATGGATTTAGGCTTGAACGGTCGCGTTGCCCTCGTGACCGGGGCGGCGCGTGATGTGGGGCGCGAAATTGCGCTCACCCTCGCCGCCGAAGGTGCTGCCGTCGCGGTGAACTATCGCAATTCCGCCAATGAGGCCAACGCCGTCGTGGCGGAGATCAAAGCCAAAAGCGGCCAGGCGAAAGCGTATCAGGCCGACGTGGCCGATTTCGCCGCCGTGCAGAAAATGGTCGCCGCGATCATGCAGGATTTCGGCGGGCTCAATATTTTGATCAACAACGCGGGGCTCGCGCTGCGCAAGCGCTTCATCGACACCACGCAAGAGGAATGGCCTCGCCAGATCGACACGTGCCTCTATGGTGCGATCCATTGCTGTCATGCCGCCGCGCCGCATCTCGAGGCCGCCAAGAACGGCCGCATCGTCAGCGTGATCGGCGATTCCTCGCGCGTGGGCGAATCCGGGCTTGCCATCGTGGCGGCCGCGCGCGCCGGCGTCGTCGCTCTGATGAAGTCGCTCGCCCGCGAACTCGGCCGCTCCGGCACCACGGCCAATACGGTTTCGCTCGGGCTCGTGGAGACCGCCCACGACCGCGCCTGGGTGGAGGAAAACCGCGAGAAACTCGTGCGGCTCTATCCGGTGCGCCGCCT
>JAFAUQ010000037.1 GCA_019243195.1 Hyphomicrobiales bacterium | reverse complement strand
ATCGGTCAGGCGGTAGGACGCGGCGTCGGCGCCTCCCGCGAGCGTCCACACGCCGGCGAGGATCACGGCCGGCAGCACCGCGACGGCGGCGCTTTTCCACCCGCGTGGCAGCTTCAACAGTTCGAGCAGAACGAGGGCGAGCTGCGGCGGCTTCGTGAGCGCGCCGAGCGCGAGCCACAGGGCTTGGTGCCATGGCCGATCGGTCGCCGGCCCGAGCACGCCGCGTGTCATGAGCGCGACCGCCATCATGGCGCAGGCCAAGCTCGGCCCGTCGGCGCTGACGACGGCCCGGCTGTAAAGCGCGGACGGGAGGAGCGCGATCGCCAGGAAGGCCCATTTGAGCCTCGGTACGACGACGATGGCAAACGCGGCGACGGCCGTGAATGTCACGAGCCCGAACACCCGCATGAGATAAAGCATGGCGAGAAAATCGAGATGCGCGGCCCGGCCGATCGCGATGGCGGCCGCATAAGGCAGGTACGACACCGGGCTGTAGCCCTCGGCGCCGCCATAGAGGACGAACACCGGCGTGTCCGCGTTGGCCGGGAGCGGTGCGCGTTCCGCGTGGGCGGCGAACACGCTCCAATAGGTGAAGCCGGGGGTGCGGTAGGCGAAGCGCTTGTCCTCGAAAAACGTCAGCTCGCGTTCGATCCGCGCCGGAATATAGAGACCCTTGTGTCCCTTACTGTCGAGGGTTCTCGGCACCAGATCGCCCTGGGTGATCCCGTAGGCGCGCAGGAAGTGCTGAGACTCGTCCGGACCGCGCAGCGGCGGGGTAATAGCAACGAGCAGGGCGCCGGCGAGGAGCGATATCAAGGCGAACAGCACCGCCGGATCGCGCAGCCGGCTTGGCGCGCCGGCCCGATCAACCGCTCGGATGGGCGGACTGCCGACCGCACCTGCGGTGATTTGGCTCAAGAAAGTCGCCCCGGTTCGCACGCGCGATTGACGAAATTAGGCGTCGAGCGACCGATAACGCACAACCGGGTAACGGGTTCCGGCAAGTTAAAGCGCGATGACGCTCCGAGGAAAGCTCAGCGCAGACCGCGTCGGTCTTGAATACCGGGCCGCACGGCCGGCTATGGGGTCCAGGTCAAGCGCACTTGTGCCAGCACTTTGGCGTTGATCTGTGATTTGCTGACCGGGCCGAAAATTCTTGAATCGAAGCTGTTCCCGCGATTGTCGCCGGCGACAAAATACATTCCGTCGGGCAGCGTAATCTGTTTAAGGTCACCCCGATCGCGGCACGCCATCGTGGGTTCTGTGTCTTTGAGTTCTTGACCAGTCCCCGTGGTCACAAAAATACTGCAGCTACCGTAGCGCACGACGTCGCCAGGTACTGCAACGATCCTCTTTACGTATTGCGTGTCCCTGGAAAAAATAAATCCACACAGCGGATTTGCCGACAGGCAGACGGTGACGATGTCGCCGCGCCCCGGTTCGAACAATCGCTTGGCAAGCGGCGAGGCGATCAAGACATCCTTGTCGTGCAGCGTCGGCATCATCGAGGCGCCGGAGACGACCGTCGGCCGCATCACCAGAAAGATGCATAAGGCGCAGCCCACAAGCGTGAGCGCCGAAGAAGTCACCGACTTGGTATTCATTCGAGACATCTCCCGCGGTTCCGTAAGAAGGCCTCGATATAGGAAAGAGCCCCCGTCTCGCAAAGGTCCGCAGAAACGGCATGCTGCCGAACGTGCCGTCGATGGCGAAAGCCGCGTGCGATCGATCGGGCAAGAGCCCGAGCGGTTCGGCCCCTAGTTGCGCAGTGAAATTACCCGCTGGGCCGCGGTCGGCGCTCGGGTGAAGGGGTAGGCTCCGCCTGCGGGCGAGCGCCGCTAAGTTGCGGCGCGCACGATAAAAAAGGCCCCCCGGCTTGCGCGGAGGGCCTTTTCCAGGTGATCCGTAGTCGGCGCTATCTATGGCGGTCAGTCGCACACGCGTCGACGTACGGTGACACTGCCGTCGGGACCCCGGCGGTGCGTGATCACCATGTGACAATTGTCGGCCTCGGCGCGAGGCCGGTAGTGATCGCGGTAGCCGTGATCAGGGCCTACACCGACCCCGCTAGGGCCGACGTGGACTTCTTGTGCGCTTGCCACACTCGCTGACATCGCGGTCGCGGCTGCGATCGCGAAGGCTGCCAAAAGATTTCGCGTCATCGTTACTTCTCCGCTTGATGATCCCCCTTATTCAGCCCTAACGGCTGATGAGCGGCGCTGTTCCGCGATCGGCCAACGTGCGCGAAAAATCCGCGTCAAAGCTTTTTTCTCGACTGTCGCAATTCGGACAGACCTTGCGATCACCGGTCATGCGAACCGCCAGCACCTTGTTGCCGCCGCGCGCCAGCAGCATGGCCAAGGACGCGCCCGCGCACCGGGTCCCGACAATGAGAACATCGTGGCTGGTCATGCGGTGTCCGATGCCGGGCCGATCCGGATTGTCATTCCTCGCGTCATAATTGACAAGCTCCGCCGCGTGCCTATCTGCTTTGCGGTCATGACCTCAAACCCGGCAAGCTCCGAGGATCGAGCCGCTGTCGCCGGCGACGGGCCATGGAATCCCGGCCTGGAATCGGAACTGCCGCGCGAGCTATTGCCGCTCGCGACGGTCTTCCGCCGTGAGAACGTCTCGACCAGCTTGGCCGAAGCCTTCGAGCTGAGCGATTATTGCGGCCTGCCTCCGCAAGCGCTCGTCGCCTTTCGTCCCGAGCGGCTCATCATCCACGAACTGCTGGTGCGGGTGACGGGCGGACTTTCCGTTCCGGACGGAAATGACTATGAGGACCTCGGCCGGAACTTTCGTGAAATCGCTTCGACCATTCTCACCAAATACGTCGCTCCCCGTGCCGACGACCTGAAGCGTGTCTTCGAGGAGACGAGGCGTGCCGCTTCGGTCGTGATCGCACGCGAAGTCTCAAATCTGTTTTCGCTCAGATTCAAGCCGGCCGCCGGCGCGGAGCAAACTACCGGCGCGCGCTGGTTATTCGGGTTCGCGGCGCCGAAGCGGCCTTCCGGTCCGCGGGAAACCGCCGAACAGCGTGAGCGCAGGACCATTCTTGAATGGTCGAGCAACGCACCGGCGGCGCCTAGCCGGCTCGAACAATCGTGCTTGCACGCATTGGGCACGATTGCGACGGCGGTCATGGCGCGGCGCGGCCGACTGCTCGCGGAGAAGGAATTGCTCAGCGACCTGGCGCTCACCCTGGTGTGCAACGATTTCGGCAGCGAAGCCATCGGCGCCGCCCTCGCGCCTCTGATCGAGCAAGCCGCCGCGCACGAAGGCTACCTGCCGCTGTCGCGGCAGGAGCGGCCGGTCATCATGAACGTCAAGGGCGCGTCCGCCTCCGGCAAGAGCACGATGCGGCCGCTGCAGCGGGCGCTGGCGAGAAAGCTCGGCTTTCCCTGGGAAAATTTTGCGCTCATCAGCCCTGACATCTGGCGAAAGTTTCTGCTCGACTACGGCTCGCTCGGAACCGCGTACAAATATGCCGGGACGATGACGGGATACGAGATCGAGATCGTCGACAAGAAGCTCGATCGTCATATGGCGCTCAAAGCCGCGCGCGGAGAGACGCCGCATCTGTTGATCGACCGTTTTCGCTTCGACAGCTTCGTCGAGGGCCGGGAGTCGACACGGCTGCTCACGCGGTTCGGCGATCTGGTCTACATGTTCTTCCTGATCACGCCGCCCGAGATGACGGTCGAGCGCGCGTGGAAGCGGGGACTGCAGGTGGGCCGCTACAAGGCGGTCGAGGATCTGCTGGCGCACAACGTGGAAGCCTATGCGGGCATGCCCGAATTGTTTTTTACCTGGGCGCTGAGCACCCGCCGGCGGGTGCACTACGAGTTCCTCGACAACAGTGTGGCGGAAGGCCGCCGGCCGCGCACCGTCGCGTTCGGCTGGAACGGCGAAATGACCATTCTCGACCTCAAAGGAATTCTCGACATCGATCGCTTCAGGAAGATCAACATCCGCGCACAAAGGCCCGAGGACCTGTATGCCGAGAACGAGCTCGCGCCGGAGCGCAACGTCCAATTTCTGCGGCGCTGCGCGCGCTTGATCCCGCTGATCAATTTCGCCGACCCCGCGTCGGGCCGGGTCTATGCTCGACTCGAGCACGGCCGGTGGACGTGGCGCGACGAAGCGCAAATCGCGCGCCTGCTGGCCGATCCGGACGCGCGGGCCGCCCTCACGGCGATCGACGGCAACGTAAAAGACGCAACCGCCGCTGCGACCCCGCAACCGGCCGGCTGGGACATCGACGACTCGCACAATCTGGGTGAGCGGCTCGCGGCTTAATGCAGAGGACGCGGCGCGCCGCTCGCATCAGCGCTGCGCCAAGCCGGCAGCCTTCAACGCCGCCGCGATGATCGAGCCGGGATCAGCGCGCCG
Organism: Hyphomicrobiales bacterium; assembly: GCA_019243195.1. GTDB lineage: Bacteria > Pseudomonadota > Alphaproteobacteria > Rhizobiales > Xanthobacteraceae > AP-16. The sequence continues at coordinate 16,153 of JAFAUQ010000037.1, read as the reverse complement.
TGTCGCCCCGGACGACGTTTGCGGCGGAACAGAAAGTCCCGCGGCCTTGAACGCCGCCGCGATGACGTCGTTCGGGTCGGGCGCGTGTGACTGCCGTTCTTCGCCTTCGGCAACGGACGCTTCGGCCGAAACCTGCGGCGCCGGCGCGGCGGTACGCGGCTGTTCACCGAGAGATTCCTCCAGGCCCCAAAAACGCGTGATCTGATGCGTCGAGGAGATGCCCACATCGAGGAAAAACGCACCGGCGGCGCCGCAACTCTCCGCGCCCGTTGCCGTCGCTAGCGGCACGCCATGCGCCATACCGGCGATCGAGACCGCCTCGATCAGCGCGTTGCCTTTGGCGTCGCTCCACACGCGGCGCGAATGGCTTCCGATCGATTCCCGATACGAGGGACTATCTGAAAGTCCGTGCACGTTGGTCCATTGGCGAATGATGTCTTCGCAGTTGGAAGGTTTGACGATCGGGTCGCCGGCGCCGTGCCAAACCGAGATTTTCGGCCATGGCCCGCGACATCCGGATGCTCCCCGTACGCGATCGCCGAGCGCCTGCGCGCCGTGTCCCCGCTCCGCGAACATCGCCTCGAAAGCCTGTTGCGCGTTGCCGGCGCAGCCGTAGGGCAGCCCGGCAATGATCGCTCCGCCGGCAAAAACTTCGGGGTAGGTCGCCAGCATGACGCAAGCCATGGCGCCGCCGGCGGAGAGACCCGTGACGAATACTTTGCTTCGGTCGGCGGCAAAGGTCGCAATTGCATGCTCGACCATTTGCTTGATCGAAAGCGCCTCGCCCTGCCCGCGCGTGATGTCGCCGGGCAAGAACCACGTGAAGCAACTCTTCGGATTATTGGCCGGCTGCTGCTGGGGATAGACCACGGCGAAGCCGAGCCGGTCGGCAAGCGACGACCAGCCGCTGCCGCGGTCATAGTCCTCTGCAGTCTGAGTGCAGCCATGCAACGCGACGACGAGCGGCGCCTTGCGCGGCAGGTGTGGGGGAGCATAAGCGAACATGCGCAGATTGCCGGGGTTGCTCCCAAACCCGGTGAGTTCTCGCAAGCCGGTCGGGCGATCGTCGGGCGCGCGCGCCGCCTTCTTGTGCGCCGATGCTAGAAGGCCTTCGAATTTACCGCGAAGCGTCTGAAGACGAGCGAGAACATGGCGCATGTCGTGCATGGGGTCATTCCATTCGCAAGCTGATACGATTTGTGCATTGCAACATGGGGCGCGCAGCGGCGGTGTCAAGGTTTGCACCGTCATCCATGTCATGATCGGCGCGGCGAGCGCGGCGGGTCGATGAGATTTCGCTCCACGCTCCTTCCCAAGCGTCAGCGACACACTACGCGGGTACTCAACATCGCAGCGAAGGCGCGCGCGACGGGCAAATTGGAACCCAAGGCGCCGCCGCAGGTTATCTGAGAATCCCACCCCTATGTGGAAACGGTCGTAGCAAAGGCTGACAGTCAAAAGCCGAGAACGGAAGGTGCCTTTTGAACTGCGCTCGTATGACCCCGGACGGATGTCGCCAGAAAGCGAAGCGCTATTCGGATCTTGCACGCGCCGTCGCTGACGAAACCAGGCGCAAGCTTTTGGTCGAGCTCGCTTGCCGATGGCAGACTTTGGCCGACCATGCGGAGCGCGATCCGTATGGTGACGAGCTCGTCCGGCTACCGTGACAGCCAGCGTGCCGAGCGCACTGCCCGGAGTTTATGCTAGTCCCCCGCCGATGCAGACGCTGAGCGGGGACGGTGCGGGCATGACGCCCGAGGACTTGGCGGCGCTGCGAAAAGCCGCTCAATCGCTCGAGCACCCGAGCTTTGCCGCACGCCTGACCAACATTCTCGGCAAGCCGATCGAACTCATCGAGTACGCGCTCCCCGCGTCTGCGTCCCAGGTCATCGCTGCCGCCACCGCCAGAGCCCTCGAAGGCGCCCTCCACGTGGCATTGGGGACAATGCGGCGCCGGCCGCATGCGGCATCGCGCATCCTGCACAAGGCATTGGCGACGGCATCGGGGGCTGCGGGCGGCGCCTTCGGGATCGCGGCCCTGCCATTCGAGCTTCCCGTTTCGACCGTCATTATATTGCGGTCGATCGCGGACATTGCCCGCAGCGAGGGGGAGAGTCTTTCCGATCCCGAGACGGCACTTTCATGCGTGCAAGTGTTTGCCCTCGGCGGACGCAGCAACTCGACCGATGTGTCTGAAAGCGGGTATTTCGCCGCACGCGGCGTGCTCGCCAAGACGGTGACGCAGGCGGCCCGGTTTCTCGCCGAGCGTGGGGTTGTCGGGGAAGGCAGCCCGATCCTCGTGCGCTTCATCACGCAGGTGACTTCCCGCTTTGGAGCGGTTGTGACGCAAAAGCTCGCGGCGCAGGCCATCCCGGTGCTCGGGGCGCTCGGCGGCGCGGCGGTGAACTACGCCTTCATCGAGCATTTCCAGGAGGTGGCGCACGGCCATTTCACCGTCCGGCGTCTCGAACGGGTTTACGGCAAAGATCTCGTCAAGTCGGAATACGAGCGCTTGGCTGCCGAAGCCCGAGGTCCGGTTTGACGATGATCAGGCGAGGCCATGCGTCGTCCATTCGGCCTCGCGCCGCGTAATCTCCGCGAGCTTCAGCCACGTCTCCGCAATCGCAAGAAGCATGCGGCGGTCGTGCCTGGCGGCCGGTTGCTGGGCCAGCTCGAAACATCGGTGGGCATATTCCCGGTAATTAGCTATGGATGTATCCATGCGCCGCCTGCAATTTTGCTGATCCGGGCGCTATTTGCGCTGCAAATCTGGCGCAACTGAGACGAGCTCGGACGCTCGCTCTTATTTCACCGGTATGAGTCGGTTCGCCGAATGGCCGGCCCTCCTCGAAAGCAAACATTGGACCGACACGGTGGGAGTCAAATAGAAGCGCCGTAGGGTGGGCTAAGCGGACGCAGCGCAGCGGAGGCCGCGTGCCCACCGCCACGATCGCAACAAATACAAATCTCGCTGATCCGTGATTCCTGGGCGACCCCCACCCCTAACTAACCCCTCCCCACAAGGGGCCCACAAGGGGGAGGTGAACCGCAGCAGCGGCACCTCATTCCTGCTGGGCGGCACGCGATAAATGTGGTAATCGTCCGTTACTCGACCGTCGTGGGATATGCCGGTTTTTCGGCAGGATTCCACAAGACAAGCCTGCGCCGCTCGTCGTGCGATGGACCGGACCAACGGTCCTCTTGTCGGAGGTCAGGACAAATGAGTCCCGTCATCATCACCTTGCTCGTGCTTGTGGGCATCGGGCTGCTGCTCGCGCTTTGGCTGATGGGCATCTACAACGGGCTGGTGGTCGCCCGGAACCGCTTCGAGAACGCCTTCGCCCAGATCGACGTGCAGCTCAAACGCCGCTACGACCTGATCCCGAACCTGGTCGAAGCGGTCAAGGGCTACATTGCCCACGAAAGGGAGACGCTCGAGGCCGTCATCAAGGCGCGCAACAGCGCGATGGCGGCCGAACAGAAAGTCGCCGCCAACCCCAGCGACACTGCGGCCGTGGGCGAGCTTAACCAGGCCGAAGGCCAGCTGGGCGGCACCCTGCGCCGGCTCTTTGCCGTGTCCGAGGCGTACCCGGACCTCAAGGCCAACCAGAACATGCTCGCCTTGCAGGAAGAGCTGAGCTCGACCGAGAACAAGATCGCCTTCGCCCGGCAAGGGTTCAACGACGCCGCCGCCACCTACAACATCCGGCGCCAGGTCTTCCCGGCCGTCACGGTGGCCGGCATGTTCGGTTTCAAGCAGGCGGCGCTGCTCGAAATCGCACAAACCGAGCGCGCCGCCGCCAAGGTGTCGTTCCAGTAACGCGGAGCCGCCGCTCTGCTGTCCCGTTCTGCCTGTTCCATGTTCCCAAAGCAGCTCTGACCATGCCCGCCAATTTCTTTCAGCAGCAGGATTCGGCCCGACGCAAGACCTTCCAACTCGTGGTCTATTTCGTCCTGGCGATCCTGATTCTGATCGTCCTGGTGTACGCGCTGTTGCTGATCCTCAGCATGTCAGACCACCACGAACCGGTTTCCTGGTGGCAACCGGAGCTGCTCCTGATCGCGGCGCCGGGGGTCGGCCTGGTGGTCGGCGGTGCCAGCGCGTTCAAGGTGGCGCAGCTCGCTTCCGGCGGCCAGGCCGTCGCGCTGATGCTGGGCGGCGAGGAGGTGCCCGGCACGACCACCGACGCGCGGCAGAAGCGGCTGCTCAATGTCGTCGAGGAGATGGCGCTTGCCGCGGGAGTGCCGGTGCCGCCCGTCTATGTTCTCAAAGAACCCGGCATCAATGCCTTCGCGGCCGGCTATGCCCCGGGCGATGCGGTGGTCGCCGTCTCCCAGGGCTGCCTCAACTATTTGACCCGCGACGAGCTGCAGGGCGTGGTGGCGCACGAGTTCAGCCACATCCTCAACGGCGACATGCGGCTCAACATCCGGCTCATCGGCCTGATCTTCGGGATCATGGTGCTGTCCATCATCGGCCGCATGCTCATGTTCACGTCCGGCGGACGCGCGTCGGGAAGAGATAATTCCCGGGGTGGCATGATGCTGCTGGGCTTGGGCGTGTTTGTGCTGGGCTTGGTGGGTGCGTTCTTCGGCCGGCTGATCATGGCGGCGGTATCTCGCCAGCGCGAGTACTTGGCCGACGCCAGCGCCGTCCAGTTCACGCGCAACCCCGACGGCATCGGCGGGGCGCTCAAGAAGATCGGCGGACTGGCCGAGGGGTCGCGCATCGACAACCCGCAGGCCGCCGAAGTCGGCCATATGTTTTTCGCCAACGCCTTCGGTGGTGGGGGGCTCGGCGGACTGCTGGCCACCCACCCGCCCCTCGCCGAGCGCATCCGCCGACTCGATCCCCAGTTCGACGGCCGGTTCCCGGAGGTGCGCGCGCTCGGTGTCGACCAGGAAGAACCCGAAAGGCCTCGTCCCAGCAGCCTTCCGCCGCTCGTGGGGAGTCCGAGGATACCGGGACTGCCGCAGGTTCCGATGCCGGTCTTGGGGTTGGCCGACGAAGCGGCCTCCCGGGTCGGCCGCCTCGATCCGGAACTGATCAGCTACGCCGAGGCCCTGCACGACGGCATCCCCGACGTGCTCCGGGATGCGGCGCACGAGCCGTTCAGTGCTCGCGCCGTCGTTTATGCCCTTCTCCTGGACCCGCGGGCTGATCTGCGGGACGTGCAGCTGACCCGGCTGAAGGCCGGCGTTGAGCCACAGGACTTCGCCGAAACCTTGCGGCTGGTCGCGCCTGTGCAGGCCCTGCCCGACGCGTACCGGCTGCCCCTCCTGGATCTCGCCATGCCGGCGCTGCGGCAGATGTCGCCCCGCCAGCACCACGCTTTCCGCGCGCAGGTCGAGGCGCTAACGGCCGCCGACCAGCGGCTGAGCGTGTTCGAGTACACGCTGCGCCGCGTGCTGCATCGCCATCTCGATGCGCAATTCCTGCCGCGGCGTCAGCCGCGTGCCGTGCACACTTCGGCGCAAAAATTGGCGCACGAGATGGCGACGGTGTTGGCGCTGTTGGCCTGGGAAGGCCAGCCGGAAGCGGACCAAGCCGCGCGGGCTTTCGATGCCGGCATGCGCGGCTATAGCGGCGGCGATCACCCCCACCGCTTGCCGCCCCGCGACCAATGCTCCCTCGCCGCGTTCGACGCGGCCCTGCAAACACTCAATCACTCCGTCCCTAGCATCAAGCGGCGGATCGTCGTCGCCTGCGCGGCCTGCATCCTGGCGAACCAGCAGGTCAGCGTCCGCGAAGCGGAGCTGCTCCGTGCCATTTGCGATACGCTCGACTGCCCGCTGCCGCCGCTCATCGTGGGGCAAGCGTGACCGCGGCGTGTTCGTTGCGGCGAGTGTCGGCAAACCGGTATCCGATGCCGTAGACCGTCTCGATCTCGTTGAATTCCTTGTCAACGCTTCTGAACTTTTTGCGCAGTCGCTTGATGTGGCTGTCGACTGCCCGCTCGTGGAGCATCACCTGATCCTCGCACAGGATATCCCGTAGAGCGCCGCGGCTTTTAGTCGTGCCCGGCCGAACGGCCAAGCTTTCCACCAGCCGGAATTCGACGGCGCTTAGCTTCACTCTTCTGCCCTTCCAGGTGCACGTGAAGCGCTCTTTGTCCATGCGCAGGTGGCCGCGCTCGATCATGCCGTCGTCGGCCGTTTGAACTCCGGCGTTTGCGCCTGCCCGATATCGGCGCAAAACCGTCCGCACCCGTTCGACCAGCACGCGCGGCGAAAAAGGCTTGCGAATAAAATCATCCGCACCGATACGCAAACCCACCAGTTCGTCACTCTCGTTCATCCGCCCGGTCAGCAAGATGACCGGTGTATCCGATTTCTCCCGCAACCGCCGCAGCAATTGGATTCCGTCCATTTCGGGCATCGCGATATCGGTAATTACCAAATCGGGTGAACTGCCCTCAAATGCGTCGAGTGCTCCGGTTCCGTCGTGATACGGCAACACGTCGAATCCCTCGAGCTCCAAGATGTCCTTGATGAGGTCAAGGACGCCACGATCGTCCTCAATGACGGCAATCGTCGTCATCTTCGGGCCCTTGGATAAAGGGACGGCATCGCTCAGGGTTTGCGCAACATGTCGCGGGCAACCCACATGCATCGTTGCGCGCCGGGCCACACGACGCACGCGAAGAAGTCGTCTCCGCTCACGATGTTGACCTCCGTCCCTGCCGGCAGCCTGTGACAGTCGCGACGTTCGATTATTTGCCACGGCGACTGACAGGCGAACGCGTCCCGCGCAATGATGGCCTGCGCCTCGAGCGTGGCGACCGCTGCATGGGAAGGTGCGGCGACGTGAAGCGACGCTATGAGCACTATTGCGACAGCGGGAAGTCCGATCACTGGCTCTCTCAACATGCGGCCGTCTCCATCAACGCGACCAATGCGGCGAGCGGGCCACGCACCGGCTCGTCAGCGAGGAAGCACTATCTGATCGCCGTGGTCTCTATCGGCCCCACGTCGACGGCAACTAAGCCGTCGAGATCCTCGATGATGCCTCGCCGCTATTATGCCGGGACACCGGTCAGCCTTGATCGTGCTCATGCGGCGCCAGCGCGGGGCCAGCTCCCGAGGTATCGAGCATATCGTCATGGGCCGCGCGCATTTTCATCCTGACGCGATCCGACATCGACACGAATTGCTCGATACGGGCTTCTATTGCCGTTCCATGCTTGTGCAATAGTTCGGCCAGCGCATCGCTTTCTGCGGCGATGGTATTTGCAATGTTCAGTACAGTCTGACTCGTCTCCTTCATTTCGGCCGCAACGGCGTCGCAAACGTTGGAGAGACGTTTGGCGGGACCGAGAGAAGGTATCTGCTGTTTCGAGCCTAAACCCGTCCCGTTCGTTTTCGTTTCATTTTCGGGGAGCTGACCTCTGCGCTGGAAAGTCTCCGCGATAGAGTTCTCAAGATCTAAAGATCGTGCCATGTTTTTTCCTGTCACCCTGTCACGGCCTCCACATCGGCAAACTACCATACGTCGAACGGTAATTTTTAGCTGGTCCGCCGACTTATGGTTAACGGCAGGCCTTGGGAGGCCGGTTCTCCATGCAGAGACTGCATAGCTGCGGCTCATATTCCGGGGAGCAATGGTTTTATGAATGGTTCAATTGACCTTGGATGCGCTTCTGAATCCAGCAAATCTTTATTCTCCGCGCGGCAGTGCCCGCGATATGTCTGCTAAAACACTTCGGAACTCCTTATCAAATTTGTTAATTAAACTGTCCCAAATTGGGTCACAATTTGTCACATTTGAGCCCCATTAAAATATGTTTTTTCTCCGGGGAAAAGAAAGCGGGAGACGGATCATGGGGTGGCTCATGTCTTTCGTCGTTCTCAGTTTGGCGATGGCTGGCCTGACAATATCAGCGCTGCGGCGGTCGATTAAAACGAACGCGTTCGCATTACCGGCGCTCACCGCCGGTGATCGTCTTATAAACGTGTTTGTGGTCGCGACGTTCACGGTGGCGTCCATCTACGGCCTGACTTTGCTGGCCGCCAAGGTGCTGCTGTAACCGGCCTCGGCTTTTCGCGTGTCGTGAAGCTCATGCCACCAGCAAGCCCGATCAAGTCACACGAGCTAGTAACAAGAGCGTAGGAGCAAAGATGTCGCCAAATCATCCACAGACTATCGACCTTAAAGCGCTGCGGGACAGACTCGATAAACCCGCAGGCCGCGGCAACGGGCACGCTGAGCCGAACGGTCAGCGCCAGGGCGCCGAGGTTGCGGCCGAGCCCGAGGCGAGTTTGCCGGTACCGCGCCTTGGTGCCGAGGCGGCGGCAAGCATGACGAAACTGTCCAACGCGGCAGCCGAGGACATTCGCCAGCTGGGCCGGCTCGCATCCGAGGCGGGGAAACGGGTGCAGGAAGAATGCGAACAGATGGCGTGCGACGTCGAGGCGAATGGAGGCGCGATCGCGTCGCACCTTACCGGACTTTCACAACTGCTCGCCGATGTGGGCATGAGCAATCGCGAGACGCTCCATCGTTTGTTGGGCGGGGCGTCGCCTTCGATCGTGCCGCCGGTCGGCAATGGTCACGCCGGCGAGGAGGCCTCCGGCGTAGCGAGAGCAATGCGCACCCGGCGTACTGAATGATGCGTGGCGACGAGATGGCGCAAAAAGTCAGGGACTGACTGCGTCGTGCACAGAAACTAGGGCCACGCCCAAATGCTGAAGGACAACCCCTAACTAAGAGCGGCGATTTTCCGCGGGCACGCTTGTCCGTTTATCCTCTTGTCGGGTCGGATCGTTGTTGCGTACCGCCCCGGCCGGGCGGTCCCGACGCCAGGTTGCCCCCTGCCGATCGGGACCGCATCGCCCTCCACTACCAAATCACTCACAAATATTGTCGAGGACTCTCGGCAATTTCGCCGCTTGGCGGCCGATCGTCGCCCAGCGGCGGCGGCGTTCCGCGTCCGCCCCAATAGCCCCCCACGGCCGGATCCGGCTCTTCGATACATTCAAACAAGTCGACGGTAGCCGGCCGCAGCAGCAAAAACAGAACGGCGCCGGCGGCCAGCCCACCGACATGCGCCGCGTAAGCGACCCCATCGTCGGCGCCGCTGACCGAAAGGTAGAGTTGCAGAATGACCCAGCCGCCGATCACCCAATAGGCGCGAATGCGAACGACGACGCGGAAGAGCAAGACTGCAACCTTGGCACAAGGGCGCAGCAACAGATACGCCGCCAACACCCCGGCGATCGCCCCCGACGCTCCGACGAGCGGCGTTGTCGAATGGGGGTGCAACGCGCAATACGCCAAGGTGGCGACGATACCGGAAAGAAAATAGAACAGCAGAAAGCGAAGCGGGCCGATTGCCTCTTCGATGTCATCGCCGAACACCCACAGATAAATCATGTTGCCGAGAATGTGTCCCCAGCCGTTGTGCAGGAACATGCTGGTGACCAGCGTCAATTCGGGAGGACACCAACTTCCCGTTGCGGTGTGATGGAACACCGCGGAAGGAATCGCTCCGAAAGAGTCGAGAATGAGCTGGACGTCGGAGTCCGAGTTGGCGCTTACGACAAGGAACACCAGGAGATTGACTGCAATCAAACCCCACGTCACGAACGGGGGAACCGGCCATTTGAGCGGATTTTCGTCATAAAGCGGAATGACCACGAGCACCCCCCACGTGCTGTTGCACGAACAATCGAATGTCGGCCCCGGTGCGCTGGATAACCGGGGCGCGGCTCGTTTAGCAAGCGCGAGCCGGTGAAATCCCGCGCAGCGTCGTCGCGCCGGTAATACGTTCCGGCGCAACGGCTGTTCACCCTCTCTGGCGAAATGCTTTAGGGCGTGATGACTTTTCTTCGAATCGTCATCACGCCTAAATTCTTCTTGGCGCATGAACTTTTTCCGAAAACCGGTGCCCACTTTTCGGGATCATGCGCTAGGATGCCACGGCACGGGGGAGAGTCATGACCACGCTGGTATCCCAACGGTCGGCGGTCAGCCGCCGCAGGCTTCTTTACGTGACCACGGCCGCCTTCGCGGGGGCGGGAGCGCTCGTCGCGGCATGGCCGTTTTTCGATCAGATGAATCCGGATGCAACGCTCCGCAGCGTCGGCGATACCGTTGGGGTCGATCTCGCCGCGCTGCGGCCGGGCGAACGCCGCGCCATCTCATGGCACAACGTGCCGATCTTCGTCGTGCGGAGAACGGCCGAGATGCTGGCGGCGATGCAGGACAAAACGTTCGTCGACCGGCTGGTCGATCCGGACTCCGAGCGGCTGCAGCAGCCCGCGTCTATGAAAAACTGGCACCGGTCGATCGATCCCGCCTATGCGGTCCTTGTGGGCGTTTGTACCTATTGCCGCTGCGTGCCGGAGTACCAGACGGAGGCGGGGTTGGGTATGGCCGGCGGCACCATCTGCCCCTGTTGCGCGTCTCGGTACGATCCGGCGGGCCGGGCGTATTCCGGAATCGCGCAGTACAACTTGCCAGTTCCGCCCTATGTTATTGAAAGGCCCGCTCGACTGTTAGTGGGCAAAAATATGCCGGGCGAAACATTCCGTCTGGAGGCCGTGGAGCGGCTTTGATTCTGCCGACGGCCGCCGCTGTGCATCCGGGCTGCAGCACCGGCCAAGCTCTATCCATACGCGGCGAGGCGCAAACCTGCCATGTAGAACTCGCGATCTTCACGGATTCGCCAATGGTCCGCGTTTGGCAGGGCCCATCTGACGAACTGACCGGGTTTTCATAGAGCCGACCCCGGCGACGTGCGTCCCGCTTCGCCTGTCGGCTCTCTGACGGATGCTACGGCGTTTGCTTGACCCAGCGGGCCAACAGGCCCGCATAAATGATCGGCGGAATCGGGATCAACCGGATGAACTCGATCTCGTAAAGCGCGCTCACCAGCAGCAGAACGAGGGCGGCCCCAGCCAAACCGAGCGGAGCCGCCTCGACGATGCCGTCCCAATGCGCGAAGGGATCCCAGCGATCCGTGACGGCCTGCACATCCATGGCGATGGCCGCCCCCAGGAACGCGGGCATGATCATCGCCGCGACATAGCCAAGCAGCGCGACGAGACTGACGTCCCCGTCCAGGTTCGCGAGCGTCAATGCTATAGCGAGAACAACGCCGGGGACGGTATACGCCACCAGGATTTTCCGGCGATATCTTGCGAGTTCGTTCATTGCACGGGGCGGCCCTGACAAGGTCTCTCGGGAAGTAATCAAGCCGATCTCACGCGCAAATCAAGCCGGGCTCAAAGCTTTGGCCGGCTAGCGCTGGCATGTTTGGCGAGTTCCGATCGCACATCAAGGGAGAAAACCGATGCCGCTCATTCAGGTTCGTGTCATCAAGGACGTGTTCAGCAAGGAACAGAAGCGCCAGATAAACGGCAAGCTGACCGACGCCATGGTCTCGATCGAGGGCGAGAACATGCGCAGCGTCACGTGGTGCGTGGTCGAGGAGGTGGAGAGCGGCGACTGGGGAATCGGCGGCAACGCGCTGACCACCGCCGACGTGCATGCGCTCGCACGCGGCAAGGCAGCGTAACCGCCGCTCGTCGTAGAGCGCCGGGGGTGTAACGAGGGCGGCGCTACACGGCAACGCGCGAGAGCCGCGGCTTGGTCCGCCTGGCTCGTGGGGAGGGCGGGGGCCGCGCCATGCTCGCGGAACACGTCGAAACCTTGGTCGTCGGCGGCGGCCAAGCCGGGCTCGTCATGAGCGACATGTTGAGCCGGCGCGGCAAGCCGCATCTGGTGCTCGAACGCGGCCGTATCGGCGAACGCTGGCGAAGCGAACGGTGGGACGGGCTGCGGTTTCAGTTTCCCAACTGGTCGGTGCGGCTTCCCGATTGTCCGTTTCGTCATACCGACCCCGACGGATTTGCGACGAGCGGGGAGATCGTCCAATATCTGGACGGTTATGCCACGCAGATCGGGACACCGATCCGCTGCGGCGTCACGGTGACTGCGTTACGTCGGAACGGGAGCGGCACGGATTACCTGGTCGAAACGTCAGCGGGCTCGATCCGAGCCACGAACGTCGTGATCGCGACCGGTCCTTATCAGCGAGCGGTGTTTCCCGATTTGCCGTTGGCCGATTGCGGCGTCTTTCAGGTCCATGCGAGCGCGTACAAGAGGCCCGAGCAGCTTCCGGCCGGAGCGGTGCTGATCGTCGGCTCGGGAGCCTCCGGCGCCCAGATCGCGGAAGAGCTCACCCGTGCGGGCCGACCGGTTTACCTCTCGGTCGGGCGCCACAAGCGCATGCCGCGCCGCTACCGTGGGCATGATTTGATCTGGTGGCTTGCCGCGATGGGTCTCGACCAAACGCCCGTCGAGGCGCGCGGGCCCGACGCGACTTTGCCGCTGATCACCGGCGCTTATGGCGGCCATACCATCGATTTCCGCGCGTTTGCCGCACAGGGCATAACCCTTCTTGGCCGACTGCAATCGATCCGCGACGGCGTCCTGCACTTTGCCGACGACCTCGGCGAGAGCCTCGCCTATGGAGACGCCGCTTACGGCGTCTTCCTCGATCGGGTCGACAATTGGGTCGAACAGCACGCGAGGAAGCTTCCGGCCGAACCCACGGCGCGCGCAAAGCACGCGGACCCACCGTGTGTTTCCACGCCGATGCGCCGGCTCGATATGCGCGGTGTCGGGTTGGGCTCGATCATCTGGGCAACCGGATACAATTTCGACTTCGGCTGGATCGATCTGCCGGTGCTCGACGCGCACGGCAAACCCCGGCACGATCGCGGCATCGCCTCCTTGCCCGGAATCTACTTCCTTGGCTTGCCATGGCTGTCGAAAATGAACTCTTCTTTCCTGTCGGGCGTTGCGGACGATGCCGCGCGCCTGGTCGACTGTATTCGGCCGGCCGGCGAGTAACATCCGCTGGTGCCGCGCCGGATGTCCCTTCGCGCAATGTTGCTCACAGCGGTGGCGATGCTGTGCTTTGCCGCCAACTCGATCCTATGCCGGCTGGCGCTGCTTTCCGGTCTGATCGACGCGGCGACCTTCACGACGGTACGCGTCGCCTCGGCGGCCGCAATGCTCGTTCTCGTCATTTGGCTGCAGGGACGGAAGCTACCCCGGGCGACACGGGCGAGCCTGCTCTCGGCCTTGGCGCTCTTTGCGTATCTGGTCTTTTTCTCGTTCGCCTATCTGCGCCTCGAAGCCGGCCCCGGCGCGCTCATTCTGATTGGCGCCGTGCAATTCACCATGTTCATCGTCGCTTTCTACGAGGGCGAGCGGTTCACGCCCGCGCAATGGACCGGCGTCGGATTGGCCCTGTTCGGCCTTGTTTATCTGGTATTGCCGGGCGTGAGCGCGCCCGATCTACTCGGCGCCGTTCTAATGATGCTGTCCGGAGTGGGATGGGGATGCTTTTCCCTGCTCGCGCGCGGCGCGCAGGACCCGGTCGCCGCGAACGCCGGCAACTTTCTCTGGTGTCTGCTTCCGGCCCTGCTCGTCGGCTTGTTTGACCAGCACCACTTTGCCGCCGCCGCGGCGGGGTTGCTGTTTGCCGTCCTCGCCGGCGCCATTGCCACCGGTTTCGGCTACGTCGTTTGGTATCTCGCGCTGCGCGACTTGTCGGCCGCCCAGGCCGCTACCGTGCAGCTTTCGATGCCCGCTCTCGTCGGCATCGCAGGGACCGTGTTCCTCTCGGAGCCGTTCACCGTGCGGCTGCTCACGGCGTCGGTCGCCATGCTGGGCGGCATTGCCCTCGTGTTCAGCCGGCGGGTCGAGAGATCGGCCGCATGACAGGGATCAATGATTACTTGACGCACGCTTCGCCGTTACCGTGAGTGTCGCAACTTGAGTTTTCAGGGATTTCGTCGTCGTCGGTCGGAGGCGCGTCGGGCAAAATCGAGTGATCTTCATCTAAGTATTCGGCCAGATTCACCCACCCTTGAGCAAGCGCAATGAAAATGCCCCGCAGGTCGGGCGATATTTTGGGAGCGAGTTCGACGCACTCTGCGGCGAGCCGCCGATACTCGTCTGCGGTTGGCACCGAAGCTTCCCTCACTATCTCCCTTGAGATAGTGCCTGAAGCGCGGAGTCGTTCCGCCCGGTAGCCGACTTTTTCGACTCAAAAAGCTCGGCGTGCCGCGGAATGATGCGAACCTCGGAATCGGGGCACCAGAGCATGATGCCGAAAAGTGGGTACCGGTTTTCGGAAAACATCATGCTCAAACAATAACCTGAAGCGGGATGGCGATTCGAAGAAAAGCCATCACGCTTTAGCGCGCGCGGATGCTGACGACGTCGGCCACGCGCCGGCTGCCGGCACGATGCCACCTCACCTGCACCACCGTGCCGACTTTCACGTCCGACCACGAGCCTTGCGCCCCACCGACCACGAACCGGGTCTTGTCGGTCACGTGGTAGGTCCAGGCACGGCGTCTGCGGGCAGCCGTGAAGGTCCGGGCCGCATCGTCGCGCGCGGTCACCGTGCCGCCGCCGCGGGCCGACCCATGATAGGCGGGCAAGGCGGATGCCGACGAGGCGGCGAGCGTCGCCGCGGCGACAAACCCGAAATGCAGAAATGATCGCCTCGATCGCATGAGTCCTCCCTGTCGGAATCTGTAGATACCATGGGGCGATGGGCGCGCATCCGATAGGTTTGGGTTTGCAACAACTCGAACCATCGGAGACATCAGATGCAAGCATCCAACGTTAACGCGCCCATCGCGAGCCATAGTGACACGATTTTCGTTTCAATCGAACTGAGCCAACGGTGTTGGCTGGTGACGATGCATAGCCCGGACAAGAACCGCTTCTCGCGCCACAATCTCGACGGCGGAGACGCTGTCGGATTGCTGGGGCTGATCGAGCGTATTCGCGCTCGCGCCTCCCAGGCGCTGGGCAGCACGCCGCGGGTGGTGAGCTGCTACGAGGCCGGCTACGACGGCTTCTGGCTGCATCGCTGGCTGGAGGCGGCGGGAATTACCAACTTCGTGTTCGACCCGGCGAGCATTGCGGTGGATCAGCGGGCGCGGCGGGCGAAGACCGACCGGATCGACGGCGAGCTTTTGCTGCGCACGCTGATGGCCTATTGCCGCGGCGAGCCGCGGGTGGTCCGGATCGTGCGGGTGCCGACGCCCGAGCAGGAGGACGCGCGGCGCGCGACGCGCGAGCGCGAACGGCTGATCAAGGAGCAGACCGCTCACACCAATAGGATCAAGGCGCTGCTGCGCCTGTGGGGACTGGCGGCGGGCAATCTGCGCCGGCGCGACTGGATGCTCTGGCTCGAGCGGCAGCGCGACCGCAACAGCGAGCCGGTGCGGCCGCAGCTTATGGCCGAGATCAGGCGCGAGCACGCGCGACTGATGCTGGTGTGCGAGAGCTCAAGGAGCTGAGCCGGGCAAGCAAGGCTGAGCCGGTATCTGCTGCTGCGGCTGAGATGGCGCAACGCAGCACGACATTGCAGCGGCTCAAAGCCCTCGGACCGGTGTTCACGGGGACGCTTGCCGGCGAGGTGTTTTACAAGGACTTCCACAATCGGCGCCAAGTCGCCGCTTACGTCGGGCTGGCCCCTAGTCCCTGGCGCAGCGGGCAAACCAACCGCGAGCAAGGGATCAGCAAGGCGGGCAATCCGCGCGCCCGGGCGAAGGCGATCGAGCTCGCCTGGCTGTGGCTGGAACATCAGCCCGACAGCGCGCTTAGCCGCTGGTTCCACGCGCGAACCGGCCAGGGCCGCGGCCGCATCCGACGCATCGCCATCGTTGCGCTTGCGCGCAAGCTCATCGTGGCGCTGTGGCGCTTCCTGACCACCGGCCTCGTGCCGGAGGGCGCCGTGCTCAAGGCCGCAGTGTAAGGATCTTGATCGACACGCCAGCGTCGCGGCACGCGCCGCGGTCTGCGCGGGATGGATGGTGACCGTGCCACCCTCGGGCCAACACAAATGCCGTTTTGTAGATGGGTCCCATCCTCCTGGCTTCCTCACCGCAAGCATGCGGAATGTGGGTACGGACAACCTCGTCCGACCGGATATGAGGTGATGCTGTGAATAACAGCTACAGCAGGAAGCCGGTCCCGGTGCGACTCCACCGCGTCGTCGCGCTGCGCTACGCATGGCTCCGCGCGCCGCCGCGCTGGAGTCGCACCGAGCAAAATCTCTCGACCCGACCCAGCCGATTCGGATGCTTGACAACCATGCCCCATATGAGGGTGGGCTAA
>JAFAUQ010000009.1 GCA_019243195.1 Hyphomicrobiales bacterium | reverse complement strand
CGCATGGAGCGCAGCGGAATGCGGGAGCAAGATCCCGGATTACGCGGCTCCGCCGCTCCATCCGGGCTACACCGTCAATTCCCCATCCGACTGAGCAACTCGGCGGTCGGCCAGCAGTCGAGCTTGAGGCCGTTCGCCTTCTGGAATGCGCCGAGCGCAAGGCGCGTCTTCATTCCGGCCTTGCCGTCGATCTTGTCCTGATAGAAGCCGCGCGCCGTGAGCACGCGCTGCATGCGCTCGAGATCGGCGGTCTTGAGCTGCACCACCTTTTCCCACGGCGTCTCGAACGAGCGCTCGCCGGCGATGCGGTCGGCGAGATGCCCGACGAACAGGACGTAGAGGTCGGAGAAATTATATTCCTTGAGCGCAAAGTAATTGTGGAAGATGAGGAACCCCGGCCCGTGAGTGCCGGCCGGCAGCAACAGCGACGCAGGCTCGTTGAGGTCACGCGGGCGGGGCTTGCGGCCCTGCGCGAGAGCGAAACCCAGCTTAAGCCATTCGGCCAGAGGCATCTTCTGATCGGGATTGGCGACAGTGCAGTCGATGTTTGGCGGCACCCGAACCTCATAGGCCCACGGCTTGTCGCGCTCCCAGCCTTCGCCGACGAGCTGCTTGGCGGCCGAGGCGAGCGCGTCCGGCACCGAGGTCCAGATATCGACGCGGCCCTTGTGCTCGAAATCGACGCCGTATTTGTAGTATTCCGAGGGAAGGAACTGGGTGAGCCCCATGGCGCCGCCCCAGGATGAGCGCAGCTGGCTGCGCGGCACGCCGTCCTGAAGCATCTTGAGCGCGTAGATGAACTCATTGCGGAAGAATGGCTTGCGCCGCCCCGTATAGGCCTGCGTCGCCAGCATCTGAATGGCGTCACGCCCGCCATAGTGGGTGGAGTAGTCGCTCTCGCGTCCCCAGATCGCGAGCACGATCTTGCCCGGCACCCCGAACTCCTGCTCGATCCGGGTCAGCGTGTCGCGGTATTGAGCGTAGAGGGTACGGCCCCGCGTTGCGAGGCGCTCGAACGAGGACTCTCGCAGATAGTCCGCCGGCGTCTGCACGAACTCCGGCTGTCCCGGCGGCGGCCGCTCCGGCCGGCCCGGGATGTCGAGATCGGGCAGGGTCAGGTCGGGCTCGAGCCCACGCGTCGCCGCATCGAAGGTCGCGCGCGCGACGCCCATCTTCTGCGCCTCGGGCCAGAGGGATTCGAGGAATTGGTGGAAGGCGTCATCTGCGCGCGCGGGTAGACTGCCGAGAACTAGGAGGCATGCGAAGACAAATGTGCGCAGATATCTATGCAGCGGCATAAGCGGCCTCGGTCTCGTCATCGTCCGCGAAAGCGGACGATCCAGTAATCACCGCATGTGTGGCAACATCGCGTCGCCAATATCAAACTCGGTGGTTACTGGATGCCCGCTTTCGCGGGCATGACGAGGATGGATAATGTGGCCCATCATCTGCTGAACTTCTTATATTTGATCCGCGTCGGGATGGTGGAGTCGATGCCGAGGCGGCGCTTTTTGTCCTCCTCGTAGTCGGCGAAGTTGCCCTCGAACCATTCGACGTGGCTCTCGCCCTCGAAAGCGAGCATGTGGGTGGCGATCCGGTCGAGGAACCAGCGGTCGTGGCTGATGATGACCGCGCAGCCGGCGAAATCTTCCAGCGCCTCTTCGAGCGCGCGCAACGTGTCGACGTCGAGGTCGTTGGTGGGCTCGTCGAGCAGGATCACGTTGGCGCCGGATTTGAGCATCTTGGCGAGGTGCACGCGGTTGCGCTCGCCGCCCGAAAGCTGGCCGACCTTCTTCTGCTGGTCGGCGCCCTTGAAGTTGAACGCCGCGCAATAGGCGCGCGAATTGACCTCGCGCTTGCCGAGCGCCAGCATGTCCTTGCCGCCGGAAATTTCCTCCCAAACGGTATTCTTGCCCTCCAGGCTGTCGCGCGACTGATCGACGTAGCCAAGCTTGACGCTCTCGCCGGTCGTGATCGTGCCGGCGTCGGGCTTCTCCTGATCGGTGATCATGCGGAACAGGGTGGTCTTGCCGGCGCCGTTCGGGCCGATCACACCGACGATGCCGCCGGGCGGAAGGTTGAAGGTGAGGTCGTCGATCAGCAGGTTGTCGTCGTAACCTTTCTTGAGGTGCGAGAAGTCGATGACATTCTGGCCGAGCCGCTCGGCCACCGGAATGACGATCTGCGCGGTCTGCGTGGTCTTTTCGGCGGCCTTGGCCAGCAGCTCCTCGTAGCGCTGATAGCGCGCCTTCGATTTTGCCTGGCGCGCGCGGGGCGAGGCCGCGATCCATTCCTGCTCGCGCGAAAGCGTGCGCTGGCGGGCTTCTTCCTCGCGCCCCTCCTGCTCGAGCCGCTTGTGCTTCTGCACCAGCCACGAGGAGTAATTGCCCTCGTAGGGAATGCCGCGGCCGCGATCGAGTTCGAGAATCCAGCCGGTGACGTTGTCGAGGAAGTAGCGGTCGTGGGTGACGATCAGGATGGCACCCGGGTAGTTGCGCAGGTGCCCTTCGAGCCACGCGACGGTCTCGGCGTCGAGATGGTTGGTCGGTTCGTCGAGCAGCAGGAGCTCGGGCGCTTCGAGCAGCAACCGGCAAAGCGCGACGCGGCGCCGCTCGCCGCCCGAGAGCGTCTCGACGCGCGCATCGTCGGGTGGGCAGCGCAGCGCATCCATTGCCTGGTCGATTTTCGAATCGAGATCCCACAGGCCCTTGGCCTCGATCTCGTCTTGCAGCTTGGTCATCTCGTCGGCGGTCTCGTCCGAGTAATTGGCCGCGATTTCGTTGTAACGGTCGAGGATCGCGCGCTGCCCGGTGACCGCTTCCATCACGTTCTCGCGCACGGATTTTTCCGCATCGAGCGCCGGCTCCTGGGGCAGGTAGCCAACGCGCGCGCCCTCCGCCGCCCAGGCTTCGCCGACGAACTCCTTGTCGAGCCCGGCCATGATGCGCAGCAGGGTCGATTTGCCCGCGCCGTTGACGCCGAGCACGCCAATCTTGGCGTCGGGATAGAAAGAAAGGTTGATGTTCTCGAGCACCTTGCGGTTGCCCGGATAGGTCTTTGACAGACCTTGCATGTGGTAGATGAACTGGCGGGCCATCGCCGGCCGATCCTTTTGTTTCGTGGTGTCGGGAAATTCCGGGCTGATGTAGCGACGGCATCCGGTTCGGGCAAGCCGCAGCGCCGGCGCCCGCCTTCACCTTTTCCCGTAACACTCCGGAAACGCTGCCGATAATCCCGGCAAATGCGCTTCAGGCGCTAGGCGAATTCTCACCAAATTTTAACGAATAGCGGCCGACCATGGCCATGAACCCGGCTGCTCTGCCGCGCGACCAACGAGCGGGCCGGTATCACCGGTCCTTGCGCCAGGGAGTTCGTCATGGCCCAGATCCGCACCAAGGCTCCGAGCTTCCGCCGGACCGCCTCCGCGCTCTGGCATTCGCTCGCCAAGGACCTGTTCGACCCCTACCGGCCCGAGCTTCACTACATGCGCGGCCCCGGCCCGCGCTGGCGCGCCAAGCACGCGCAGCGGACGGCGAGCGCGCTCGAACTCGGCATCGCCGGCACCTTGCACGCGGCCTGACGCTTCATCCTTCACTTCAAGCGGCGTTCCCCGGATTGCGCGGCTACGCCGCTCCATCCAGGCTACAAAACAGCGTTAACGGCTTGCATCGGCGCCTTGTCGGCTCGACATAAATGGCCGACAAGGCCCGCATGGCAACGCTCATCGCCAAGCCCAAGGACGACTACCTGCTGCGGCCGGATCCCGCGGACCCGCGGCTGACCGAGCGCGTCGGCGGGGTCGATCAGTCGGGCGAGCGGATCGAGACTTCGGTCACGGTCGAGCGGGCGCTGACCATCTACCTCAACGGCCAGGAGATCGTCACCGCGATGACGATCGGCGATTACCCCGAATACCTGGCGCTGGGGTACCTGCTCAATCAGAACATGCTGCGCCCCGACGACGAGGTGACCGGCGTGGACTACGACGAAGACCTCGCCGTCGCCGTGGTTCGTACCGAGCGGGCGACCGATTACGAGGCGAAGCTCAAAAAGAAGGTGCAGACCTCAGGCTGCGCCCAGGGCACCGTGTTCGGCGACCTCATGGAGGTGATCGACAACGCGGCGCTGCCGGCGGCCGAGCTGCGCACCTCCTGGCTCTACGCGCTCACTCACAAGATCAACACCACGCCCTCGCTTTATCTCGAGGCCGGCGCCATTCACGGCTGCGTGCTCGCGGTCGAAGACCGGCCCCTGGTCTACATGGAGGACGTCGGGCGCCACAACGCGGTCGACAAGATCGCAGGCTTCATGTTCCGCCACGGTGTGCGCCCGGACGACAAAATCTTCTACACGACCGGCCGCCTCACCTCCGAGATGGTGATCAAGACCGTGCGCATGGGCATCCCCATCCTCGTCTCGCGCTCGGGCTTTACCGCGTGGGGCGTCGACCTTGCGCGCAAGGCGGGGCTCACGCTCATCGGCCGCGCGCGCGGCAAGCGGTTCATCGCGCTCTCCGGCGAGGAGCGCATCGTGTTCGATCAGGACCTGCGCTACGTCGAGGAGGAATCGTCCAAGCACCGGCGCAAGGCCGCTGCCCATGACGACTGAACCGGCGACCTACGGCCTCGTGCTCGCCGGCGGTCTCGCGCGGCGCATGGGGGGCGGCGACAAGGGCCTCATTCGCATTGGCCGCGAGACCATCCTGGAGCGGGCGCTCGCCCGCATCGGCCCGCAGTGCGCGGGAATCATCATCAACGCCAACGGCGATCCGGCGCGCTTTGCGCCGTTCGGCCTGCCGGTGGTGGCGGACGATGTTGCGGGCTTCGCCGGGCCGCTCGCCGGGATCCTGGCCGGGCTCGATTGGCTCGCCGCCAACGTGCCGGCAATCGGCTGGCTCATTAGCGTGCCGGGGGATTGTCCATTCCTGCCGCGCGATCTCGTTGCCCGGCTGCATGCCGCCCGCGCGGCCGCCGGCCTGTCACTTGCCTGCGCCAAATCGGGCGAGTGGCGTCACCCCGTGGTCGGCCTGTGGCCGGTCGAGCTGCGCGCCGACCTGCGGCGCGCCGTCGTCGCCGAGGGCCTGCGCAAGATCGAGGTGTGGACCGCGCGCCACGGCGTCGCCCTCGCGGAATGGCCGGCCGAACCGGTCGATCCGTTCTTCAACGTCAATACGCCGGAAGATGCGGCGCAAGCGCAGCGATTTGCCGCGGTCGAGGATTCGCTGACTGTTTGACTTCCCCAGGCCCGCGCCGGCCTGTTATTATCAGACTGGTCTCTGGGAGGGATTCAAAATGCGCGCGTTCTTGGCCGCCCTGGTTGTTGCCGCGGTGATCGCCGTGGTTGGTGCTTTGGTGCTCGAAAGAGTGCAGGAGCCGGTGAGCGAAGCTTTTTCGACGCAGGGCGTGCGGCTGTAGTCCTTATCCTTGGCGCATGATCTTTTCCGAAAACCGGTTCCCACCCCGCATCAAGTGCGGGGCAGGCTTTTTCGGGATCATGCGCTAACCAATCAGCGCGACGTAAGGCAGAAAGCCGATCGTCGCGCCGGGCTCGACCGCGGTCGTTTGCTCCGGCAGCTCGACGAGGCCGTCGGTCTGCGTCAGCGAAGTAATGACGCCTGCGCCATCCTGCGGAAATTTGTTTGCTTCGAGCATGCCGTCAGGCGCGCGCGTCAGCGTGACGCGCACATATTCGCGCCGGCCGAGTTTCTTGCGGTAGGCAAATCCCGCGCGCACCGGCAGCGCAATCGTGGGCTCGGGCAGCGCCCCTGACAAGCGCAGCAACAAGGGCCGAACGACGCGCACGAAAGTGATGAAGGCCGCGACCGGATTGCCCGGCAGGCCCACGAACGCCGCGCCGTTTCCACCGTCCGGCGCGGGAACGACCCCCATGGCGACCGGCCGGCCGGGCTTGATGGCGACGCGCCAGAACACGAGCCGCCCGATGCGCTCGACCGCGGTGCGCACGTGATCGGCTTCGCCGGTCGAGACGCCGCCCGAGGTGAGCACCACGTCGTGGCCCGCGGCAGCGCCGGAAATCGCCTGCGCGAGCGTGTGCGGATCGTCCGGCAGGATGCCGAGATCGGTGACCTCGGCGCCGAGCCGGCCGGCAAGTTCCGCGAGCAGCCGCCGGTTGGCGTCATAGAGCGCGGGCTGCGGGCGCGGCGCGCCGGGCTCGACGATCTCATCGCCGGTCGAGAACAACGCAACGCGTATGCGCCGGCGCACGTCGAGATCGACGCGGCCGAGCGCAGCCGCGAGCGCGACGTGCTGGGGCGCGAGCCGGCGGCCCGCCGGCAGCGCGACGGTACCGGCGCGCACGTCCTCGCCGGCAAGGCGGCGGTTGGCGCCAAGCTTGAGCCCGGGCGGAACGATCACCGCCCCGCCCTCGACGCGGACATCCTCCTGCATGAACACGGTGTCGCCACCGGGCGGCATCGGCGCGCCGGTGAAAATGCGCACCGCCTCACCGCGGCCGACCGGCTGCGCCGCGGCGCGACCGGCCGTGACCCGGTCAATGACCATGAGACGTGTTTCGTCTGCGGCTGCAAGGTCGGCGTGGCGCACGGCAAAACCATCGACGGCGGAATTGTCGAACGGCGGCAGATCGACCGGGGCAACGAGATCGGCGGCAAGCACACGCCCGGCGACTGCGGACAAATTCAAGCGCTCGGTCTCAGCGACCGGCGCGACGCGCTCGGCGAGCAGGCGCTCGATCTCGTCGACCGGAAGCAGCGGCCCGCCGAAGGCGAAGCAGTCATCGGAAAGCTGCGCCACTACCGGCTCCCTTGGCAGCTCGAAAGCGCGGCGAGCGGCGCGGCGTTCGCCAGCATGAGGTCGGCGATCGCATCCACGTCATCGAGGCCGACGACGGGCACGTGCGCGTCGGGCACCGGCGCATCGGACACGACCGCGACGATGTGCGGATCATCCGGGTGGAGCGGCGGGTTGCCGACCGCGGCGCGAAAGACTTCGAGCTTAGGATGGGTTCCGCGTTTGAACCCCTCCACGATGACCAAATCGACCGGCGCAAGCTTCGCGAGTAGTTCCGGCAAGGTCGGCTCGGCCGCGCCGCGCAGTTCGTGCACCAGCGCCCACCGGCTGGCGGAGGAGACGAGGACTTCGCTGGCGCCCGCCATGCGGTGCGTGTGGGAATCCTTGCCCGGCTGATCGACATCGAAGACGTGATGGGCGTGTTTGACGGTCGACACCCGCACGCCGCGCGCGACGAGCCGCGGAATCAACTTGGCGAGCAAGGTGGTCTTGCCGGCGCCGCTCCAGCCGGTGATTCCGATGACGCGCATGCACGCCATTATATGGCGATAACCCAACCGGCTGAAATTGTGGCTCAAAGGCGGCGCACAAAAATGGATAATCGCGCATCGATTGCCACAATTGGTCCCTACTGACGCGGTTCCGATCTAGGGGCGCGGTGGCTGCACGGGGACGCGGCCCGTGGGTCACACAGGAGGAGAAAGTCAGGATGGGCAAAATGAGATTCATGACCGCCATGATGCCGGCCGCCGCGTTACTCGCGGCGCTATCGCTGCCGGCCGCGGCGCAGCAGTCCGGCGCGGGCACGGTTCAGCACGGACCGCCCGGAAAAGGCGCCCCGCAAAAGGCCGCGCCGATGCACAAGGGTCCGGTGACCGGAGCGGGCGCGCATACCGGCTACGCCGGCCGGCCCGGGCCGCAAGGCGCACACGCCGGTCCCGGACGGCCGGGATACGCGGGTCACCCAGAACATGCGGGCCGGCCTGGGTACTACGGACGCTACCCCGCCTTCGCGCGCCGCAGCTTCGGCGGCCACTTCTATCGTGGCAACCTCGCCTGGGAAGGTGGGCGCTGGCGGCACGAATGGCACAACGGCCGTTACGGCTGGTGGTGGGACGTAGGCGGTGCTTGGTATTTCTATGACCGGCCGTACGAGGGTCCGCCGACCTTCATCTCCGACGTCGAAGTGCTCGAGGATCCGGCAATGGTGGATGTGGGTCCGCCCGAGGATGTGCCGCCGGCCGTGGTCGTCGCGCCCGCCCCGGTGGTCGTGGCTCCGGCTCCCGTCGTGGTGGTGCCTCCCCCTGTCGTCTGCGTCGGCCCGCTCTGCGTCAGGTAAGGATCGGCGCGCTCCGCAGCTGAGCGTTCTGATCAGCGGCGGCCGTTGCAACGGCCGCCGCGCTGTTATGCGCGCATCGGCGAATCGGTTAGCATCGCTCGTGTGGCGGTTCAGAAGTCCGCATCATTCTTGCAGCGAGTCCGAGATGCGGACTTCTGAACCAAAGCCACACTAGATTCAATACGTTGCTAGTGCCCTTCGATTCCGAAGTTCGCAAACGAGCGTACCGCAACATGATGCGAACTTCGGAATCGGGGCACTCGTGTTTGGAGCCAGGGGGATGGCGATGCAGCGGTGCGCGGTACCGGTCGATCTGGTGCGGACAGCGCGGATCGTGGTCGATAGCGTCGCGCGCAACATCGCCAACGACGGCTCCGGCGTCTATTCGGCGCTGCTTGCCTCGCAACTTTATGAAACGATCAAGGACGAACTGGCCCGCACGCCGCGGCAGGCGGCGGCGACGGTCGGCGTGTTGAGCGCGGCGCTCGATCAGTGCCGCCACGCCGCGGTGCACGTCGACTCACCGGACCTGATGGAAGGGGAACTGCGGGCCGCCGTCGAGACGCTCGAACGCGGCATGCAGACGGGCGCTGCGGCACGGACCGCGAGCGCGCACCGCTTCAAGGTGATCGAAGGCGGCCTCTCCGCCGCCGCCTCGTCGGCCTAATTTCTTCTAAACGATTTACTCTGCCGGCGTTGCGGCTGCGCCCTGCGGCGGCGGAGCCTTCCGGTCGCCCGCCAGTTCCTTCTCGAGCCACAGGCTGTGGTGTTCTTTCGCCCAGTTGACGTCGACCTCGCCGGTACCCATCGCCTCGAACGCCCCCTCCATGCCGATCGTGCCGATGTAGATGTGGGCGATCATGATCGCGATGAACAGCATGGCGATGATGCCGTGCACGACCTGCGCCGCCTCCATGTTAGCCACGTCGGTGCCATAGAACGGGAAGATCAGCACGTAGCCGCTGATCACCATGGCGGTGCCGGCGATCACCTGTATCCAGTAAATCGCCTTCTGGCCGGCGTTGAATTTGTAGGCGGGCGGATGATCATGGCCGACGATGCCGCCGCCGCGCTTGAGCCATTCCCAATCGACCCAGTTGGGGATGTTGCCCGCGAGCCACATGAAGAAGATCAGCACGACGCCGAGGGTAAACGGAAAGCTGAGAAAGTTATGGGCATACTTCGCCCATTCCGACCAATCGCTGAACGCCTGCGGCGACATCAGCGGCAGCAGCAGCACCTTGCCGAACGTGATGTTGAGGCCGGTGATGGCGAGCACGATGAAGCAGGTCGCCGTCATCCAGTGGACGAAGCGCTCGATCCCATTGAAGCGCATAATGGTGCGTCCGGAGCGGCCGCTCTCGATCCGCACCATCCCACGCGCGAGATAGAACACGACGAGCAGCACGACCATGCCGAGGATGGCGATGGCGCCGATCCAGCGCAGCGTCACCTCGTGGAAATGGCGCCAATCGCGTCCGGCCGGGCGCACGATGGTGAACGATTTGGTGTCGGGAATGGACCCGCGACCCCGCACTTTCCCGAACTCCTGAAGCAATTGCTTTTCGTTGACCGAGTCCGCCGTCGGATTGACCGAGTTGGGCTGCTGCGCGCCGGCCGGCACCGCGGCGAAAACGAGCGCGAAGAGCGCGAGCGCGCCGAAGACCAAACGGACACGCGTGAAGAGCGGGGCCATTACGTTCCCTCCTTACCAGGGATCAGGGATCAGGCATCAGGTATCAGGTATCAGGTATCAGGTGCTCTGATCCCTGATCCCTGATCTCCTGATTCCTGATCCTCACACCGCGATCGTCTCGCGATAAGCGGTCTGCCACCCCCAGGCGCCCGAGCCGTAGCCGCGCTTCATCACCCGCTCTTTGTAGATCTGGGCGATGATCTCGCCGTCGCCGGCGAGCAGCGACTTAGTCGAGCACATTTCCGCGCACAGCGGCAGCTTGCCCTCGATTAGGCGGTCGGTGCCGTATTTGGCGTAGTTGGCCGCCGTGTTCTCCGCCTCCGGACCGCCGGCGCAGTAGGTGCATTTGTCCATCTTGCCGCGCGAGCCGAAGTTGCCGACTCGCGGATACTGCGGCGCGCCGAACGGGCAGGCGTAGAAACAGTAGCCGCAGCCGATGCACAGGTCCTTCGAGTGCAGCACCACCGAGTCGGCGGTGGTGAAGAAGCAGCTCACCGGACACACGGCCGCGCACGGCGCGTCGGTGCAGTGCATGCAGGCCATCGACACCGAGCGCTCGCCCGGCTTGCCGTCGTTGATGGTGACGACGCGCCGGCGATTGATGCCCCACGGGACCTCATGCTCGTTCTTGCAGGCGGTGACGCAGGCGTTGCACTCGATGCAGCGGTCGGCGTCACAGAGGAATTTCATTCGTGCCATGGTCCCCTCCTCACGCCGCCTTGATCTGACAGAGCGTGACTTTCGGCTCCTGCATGCCGGTCGCCGGATCGTAGCCGTAGCTGGTGATCGTATTGGCGCTTTCGCCGAGCACGATCGGGTCCGTGCCCTGCGGATAGTGTTTGCGCAGATCCTCGCCGGCGAACCAGCCGCCGAAGTGGAACGGCATCCAGGCGACGCCCTTGCCGACCCGTTCGGTAACCAGCGCCTTCACCTTGGCCTTCGAGTTGCTTTCCGCGCCGGTGACCCAGACCCAGCCGCCGTCCTTGATGCCGCGGTCCGCCGCGTCAGAAGGATTGATCTCGATGAACATGTCCTGTTGCAGTTCGGCGAGCCATGGATTGGAGCGCGTCTCCTCGCCGCCGCCTTCGTATTCGACCAGGCGGCCCGAGCTGAGAATCAGCGGGAACTCCTTGGCGATGCCCTTGTCGACCGCCGCCTTCTGCACGGTGAAGCCGATGTTGGGCAGCCGGAACTGGCGCGCGTCGGGCAACGTCGGGTATTTGCTCACCAGCTCGACGCGCGGCGTGTAGATCGGCTCGCGGTGCACCGGGATCGGGTCGGGCAGGCCGAACGCGTTCATGCGCGCCTTGGCGTTGCCGAACGGCGAACAGCCGCGCTTGAGCGCCACCCGCTGGATGCCGCCGGACAGATCGATCGACCACGAGACCGTATCGGCCTTGTCGCCGCCGATTTTCTGGATGGTGGCGAGTTCTTCGGGCGTGAGGTCCCCGTCCCAGCCGAGCTTCTTGAGCACCGCGTAGGTGAACTCGGGATAGCCGTCCTGGATCTCCGAGCCGAGCGAGTAGGATTTGTCGGCGAGCAGGCTCACCCCCTCGCGTTCGACGCCGAAGCGGGCGCGGAACGTTCCGCCGCCGTCCATCACGTGGAGAGTGGTGTTGTAGAGCAGCGGCGAGCCCGGGTGTTTGATCTCGGGCTTGCCCCAGCACGGCCAGGGAAGTCCGTAATAGTCGCCGCCGACCTCCGGGTCGTCCTTCGGCGCGCGCAATGTCACCAGGTCGAACTTCGCCTGGTTCTTCATGTGCGCCTTGATGCGTTCCGGCGACTGACCGCAATAGCCGGTCGAGAAGCTGCCGCGGTTGATCTCGCGCAGGATGTCCTCGGGGACCGGACGGTCGCCCTCGACCTTGACGTTCTTGAACATCTTGTCGGCGAAGCCGAGCTTCTTCGCGAGCAGGTACATGACCTGATAGTCGTCTTTCTGTTCGAAGCTCGGCTTGACGATCTGTTCGCCCCATTGGAGCGACCGGTTCGACGCCACGCGCGAGCCCGACGACTCGAACTGCGTGCACACCGGCAGCAGGTACATGTCGTTCTTGCGGCCGGCCTGGACTGCGAGCGAGGCCCAGGTGGTCGGATGCGGATCGGCGACCACGAGAAGCTCGAGCGCCTTCAGCCCGGCCAGCGAGGCCGGAATGCGCGTGATGCTGTTCGAGGCATGGCCTTGGACGAACATGGCGCGGACGTTGTCCTTCTGCGCCACCTTGTCCTTGGGCAAGGTGACCGCGTCGAACCAGCGCGTGAGCGGGATGCCGGGCGTCGTCATAATCTTCGGGTCGTCGAAGCGCGAGACGAACCACTCGTAAACGACCTCCCACACGCGGCTCCAATGCTTCCACGCGGCCTCGGTGAGGCCGTAGTAGAACGGCAGCGTCACGATATCGAGGCCGACGTCGGTCGCGCCTTGCACGTTGTCGTGGCCGCGGAAGATGTTGGCGCCGGTGCCCGGCGCGCCGACGTTGCCGGTGAGCAGCAGCGCGATGCAGCTCGCCCGCACGTTGGCGGTACCGACCGTGTGCTGGGTCTGGCCCATGCACCAGATCAAGGTCGCGGGCTTCTGGGTCGCGAACATTTGCGCGACGCGCTTGAGCTGCTCGCCGGGAACGCCGCTCACCCGCTCGACTTCCTCGGGCGTCCACTTCTCGATTTCCTTGCGCGTGTCTTCGAAG
>JAFAUQ010000050.1 GCA_019243195.1 Hyphomicrobiales bacterium | reverse complement strand
ACCCGGCCGAGCGGCGTGCGCATGCTCATGATGACGCTCCTTCCTGCCTTAAGGCGCGATGACTTTTCTTCGAATCGTCATCGCGCTTTAAGTTTTTGCTGGAGCATGATCTTTTCCGAAAACCGGTGCCCACTTTTCGGGATCATGCTCTAGCCGACGAAGAAATAGCCCGCCACCCACACGATGATCGTGCAGGTGATCGATGCGAACAGCGTCGCCGCGGCGAGCCACTCGCGCTCGCTCGCGCCGAACCCGCGACCGGTGTCCCAGATGAGATGGCGGATGCCGCCGAAGGTGTGATGGAACAAAGTCCAGGTAAACCCGAGGAGGACGAAGCGGCCGAACCAGGTTCCCATGAACCATTGTACGTTGGCGTAAGCGTTTGGGCCGCTGGCGGCGGCGATGAGCCACCAGGGCAAGATCGCCGTGCCGAAATAGAGGAAGATCCCGGTGACGCGGTGCGCGCCCGACATCACCATCGTCAGGGTCAGCCGATAAATCTGCAAATGCGGCGACATCGGCCGCGCGGCCGGCGCTCTCGTATCGGCCATTATTTCCTCCAACCCGCTCGCCGCTCACGTCGCCGGTCGTTCCTAGCCCAATGTACCGGCAGGCCGCAATCCGCCGAACTTGTTCGCCAAGGGTTGGCGAAACTTCGCATTTCGCGAAGATAATCTTGGCGGATGTGGCCCACAATGCGTATGTAACGTAGCGTGGCTTCGCGAAACGGGAAGGATCATATGCGGTTCGACCTTGCCGATCTCGACCTATTCCGCCACGTGGCGGAGGCCGGCAGCATCACCCACGGGGCCGAGCGAGCGCATCTTGCGCTTGGAGCCGCCTCGACCCGCATCCGCCACATGGAGGAGGCGTTCGGCGCGAGCCTGTTGGTGCGCTCGCGCCAGGGCGTCACGCCGACCCAGGCCGGCCGCACGCTCCTCCAGCACGCCCGCACGATCTTGCGGCAAGCGGCGCGCCTGCGCGAGGACCTCGGCGGTTACGCCGGCGGCTTTGCCGGCCATGTGCGCATGCTCTCGAACACCAACGCGCTGACCGAATTTCTGCCCGAGGCGCTCAGCTCGTTCCTCGCCGCCCACCCGCAAGTCAGCGTCGACGTGGAGGAGCGGCTGAGCGACGAGATCGTCGGGCTTATCGCCGAAGGGGTGGGCGACATCGGCATCGTCGCCGCCACGGTCGATCCGAGTACGCTCGAGACCTACCCGTTCCGCCACGATCGCTTCGTGCTGGTTGTCGGGCGCGACCATCCGCTCGCCGGCCGGCGCAAGATCGCGTTTGCCGAGGTGCTCGATCACGACATCGTCGGCCTCGACCGCGCGAGCGCGCTGCAGCGTTTTCTCGCCGACAAGGCGGCGCGCGCCGGCCGGCCGCTGCGTCTGCGCGTGCAGCTGCGCAGCTTCGATGCGGTCTGTCGTCTGGTCGAATGCAACGTCGGCATCGGCATCGTGCCGGAGACGACCGCGCGTCGGGTCGGCCAGATGATGGCGATCGTTCCGGTCGCACTGACGGATTCCTGGGCGGCGCGCGCGCTCACGATTTGCGTGCGCCGGCTCGACGAACTGCCGCCCTACGCGTGCGACCTCGTCGCGCATTTGCGCTCGGGGGCGTGAAATTTATGGCGAGTGAAACTTGCAGCGCTTGGTCAAGCGAACTACCACAGCAAATGCGGTAGATAGGTCCTGAGGGCAGGCAGATGCCCCGCGCCGAGAACCAGAACCACGAGGCCGACAAGCGCTATTGCTGGCCAGCCGATTATCTCCGCGCTGAAGGACCGCCAGTGGAGACGGACTGCGTGCTTGGGGAATTTGTTTTCGGACATAGTGTCCCGCCCCGTAAAGAGGTTCGCATGAGGGCCTTGGGACACTTCGGTTTCTTATCTACAATTCATGAGTTAACAGCTGCCTAACGGAAGATCCGCGTTGCAATCTTACTTGGGCAGGTAAAGCACGCTAATCACTCGACGGTGCTGCCCTCGTGGCGATCCGCTTTGGCAAATGGCCGTGGAGCATCGCCCAATCTTGGAATAGCTCAAAGTGATCGCTCGATTCCTCATAGTGCCACACAAACTTGTGGATGGCGCGCGCTATCATCACCACGACTTCGAGCACGGTAATCCTCGCCCTTTCAGCGCCCTTCGGATGCTTCAGCCAGTTACTGAAAAGGTTCGGGTCGTCATCCGGCATCCGCTCGCGCATCAGCTTAAACAGGGGCTTACCGTCTTTTCTCTTGTCAGGCACCATGCCTTCGGCGGCATGAGCCAACGTAATCGCGCATTCGTAATCGCCACTATGGAGACAGGTGATTGCGCCGCGAACCTGCCTCAACGAGGCTAGCTTTTGCGTCGTGTCAACGTGCTCCTTAATCATGCATGCCTCCGGTGTGTCATAATCTGCGCGTGAAGCTTTTATTTCGAGGAGCCATTTGCCTTGCCGCCGTTATTTCAAGGCTTTCCGCAGGCGCATCAGCTGGCGGGCGAAAGGAATGAACAATTGCAAAAACACATAGACCTGCTCGCGTCCTGGTGCCGTCGCGGTCGGGTGCCCCGCTTCGTTTCGTGCGATCCTTAGCACCGACTGAATCATAGCAAAATTGGTATCGAGGTCCTCCACCGTCTCACGTGGCAGAGTCGAAACCAGCGGCTTCAATGCCGAATGAAATTTCGTGATCTTTTGCCGAATGAACGCGAGCTTCTGCACCGGCGCGAACACGGACCCATGCGCCTTACTCTTGGCAGCGACGTCTACCAGCCGTAGAAACTCCGCCTCGGCCGCCACGCCGATCATAACGCATGCGGCAAGCAAACAGTCGGCGTAAAACGCTGCCACGGCCTCCTCAAGGTAGGTCTCGGCTTCCGAGGAGAGGTCCGGCACCTCTTTCTTGACCAGAGAGATAAAGGTCGTCGTGTTGTGAAAGCGATATGGGCTTCGCGTTAAGAGCGCCTGCTGTCCGAAATGACTGAGCCGAAACCAGGGCCAGGTCGGGTTAGAGTCATTCAGCCCAAGCGTGATGAATCCCTGCCGGAACAAGTCCCAGAAGACGTCCCTAATAAGCTCAAGGTCCTGCGGGTGCAGGCGCGGCTGGTCGTACCGGCCTGGGGGTTGGCCTGATTTTGCCGCGCGGCGGCCTATTACCTCAGCTGCTCCGCTCGTGAGACTTGCCCATTGGTTGGGCTCGTAGGTGACGCTCTCTCGCCTCAACAAGATGTCGATGACTACTTCGCGCAACTCTTCGTAGGTGTGTTGGGACAAATTCCACATCATAGGACCCGCCGATTGTCCGCACTGACACTAAGGTACGCTAAACTCGAGGCTAGCGCGGCATCAGCACCCAATAGTCCAGGTCCAGCACCACGGCGGGATCGTAGCCGTCGCCGTCGCGCGAGGGAAAATCGGGGCAAGGGCGATCCTTGGTCGCGATGGTGCGCAGGCGCAGGGCGCCGACGTCGCTGCGACTCGGCAGCGCCGCCTTGTCGATGACCTGCGACCAGGCGAACACGGTGGCGCCGGCGAACAGTGGCGCCGTGTGCCGACCGCCGTTGATCGCGGTTACATGAAAGGCATTGGGCAGCCCGTTGAACGAGAGCGCACGCGCCAGCGAAATGACGTGACCGCCGTAGATCAGCCGCCGGCCGAACCGTTCTTTGCCGGCGGCGAACTGATTGAAATGAACGCGCGCCGTGTTCTGATAAAGCCGCGTCGCCAGCTGATGCTCCGCCTCTTCGACCGTCACCCCGTCGCGGTGGTCGATTTTTTCGCCGACCGCGTAGTCGTTCCAGCGGTGCGGCCCGCCGGCGAGCGTCACGTCATACGAGGCGGGATCGATCGCCGGGCAAGCGGCGCCGAGTGCCGCTGCGTCGAGCGCGGCCGGGAGCGGCGGCACCGCGTCGCCCGGTGCCGGCGCGGCTTCGTCGCGCTTGCGCACCATCACCCAGCGGATGAACTCGAGCACGGCGGTCCCGTCCTGCCGCAGCCCGGTGGAATGCACGTAGACGATGCCGGTCTTGCGGTTCGAGTTTTCCTTGAGCCCGATCACTTCGCTGCGCGCCGAGAGCGTGTCGCCCGGATAGACCGGCGCGAGGAACCGGCAGCCGGCGTAGCCGAGGTTCGCGACCGCATTGAGCGAAACGTCCGGCACGGTCTTGCCGAACACGATGTGGAAGACGAGAAAATCGTCGATCGGCGCGCGCGGATAACCGATCGCCTGCGCGAAGGCATCGGAGGATTGCACCGCGAAGCGCGTGCCGTAGAGCGCGACATAGAGCGCGGCGTCGCCGGTCGTGACCGTGCGCGGCGTCGCGTGCTCGATCACCTGGCCGAGGCGGAAATCTTCGAAGAAATGGCCCTCGTTGGTCTTGGTCATCGCGCAGGCTTTGGCACGGGCACGGCGGCCTTGCCAAGGCCCGCCTCGGCAATTAGCAATTCGCGCGCATCAACGGCGTAACGAGTATTCCCATGGCGACTCATCGGCTTTTGCTCATCCCCGGCGACGGCATCGGGCCCGAAGTGATGGCCGAGGTGAAGAAGGTCGTCGCCTTTTTCAATGAGCGCGGTCCCGACCGTTTCGAGAGTGAAGAGGCGCTGGTCGGCGGCTGCTGCTACGACGCCCATGGTGTCGCTGTGACCGATGAGACGGTGGCGAAGGCCAAAGCCGCGGACGCGGTGATTTTCGGTTCGGTCGGCGGGCCCAAATGGGATGGCGTGCCGTTCGACGTGCGGCCGGAAGCGGGCTTGCTGCGCCTGCGCAAGGACCTGAGCCTGTTTGCCAACATCCGGCCGGCGGTGTGCTACCCGGCGCTCGCGGAGTCATCGAGCCTCAAGCGCGAGGTGGTAGAAGGACTCGACATCGTCATCCTGCGCGAGCTCACCGGCGGCGTTTATTTTGGCGAGCCGAAAACCATCACCGATCTCGGCAACGGGCAGAAGCGTGCGGTCGATACCCAGGTCTACGACACCTACGAGATCGAGCGCATCGCCCGCGTCGGTTTCGAGCTGGCGAAGAAGCGCCGCAACAAGCTCACGTCCATGGAAAAGCGCAACGTGATGAAGACCGGCGTGCTCTGGCACGAAGTCGTGAATCAGGTGCACGAGCGCGAGTTCAAGGACGTGAAGCTCGAACACGTGCTCGCCGACGCCGGCGGCATGCAGCTCGTGCGCTGGCCCAAGCAGTTCGACGTGATCGTATGCGATAATTTGTTCGGCGATATGCTCTCCGACATCGCCGCCATGCTCACCGGCTCGCTCGGCATGCTGCCGTCGGCTTCGCTCGGTGAGGTCGATGCCAAAAGCAAGAAACGCCGCGCGCTTTACGAGCCGGTGCACGGCTCCGCGCCCGACATCGCCGGCAAAGGCGCCGCCAACCCGATCGCCATGATCGCGTCTTTCGCGATGGCGCTACGCTATTCCTTCGCGCTGCTCGACGAGGCCGATCTCATCGACCAGGCGATTGCCGCCGCGCTGGCCAAGGGGCTGCGCACCGCGGACATCAAGTCCGAGGGGACGACGGTCGTCGGCACCGCCCAGATGGGCGACGCGATCGTTGCCGAAATGCGGACCTTGGCGAGCGTTCAGTAGCCGCAACACCCGGGTGCCCAGAAGTTGTCGGGCAGCGGATAGCGGTACGAGCGGGTCGGATCGACCACCGCGTAGGGCGAGTAGTTCGGCGGGAATACGTAATCGTAGAAGTGCCGTTCGCCCGGTCTCACCTCGGTTCCGGCATCGAGGTAAGAGCGCTTGGTCACGACCACGCGGGTCGGCTTGCGCTTGGTAGTGGCCGCTTCCGCGGTGACCGCCGCGAGCGCCACTACCGAAGCCAGCAGGACGGCGCCGAGTGCTTTGAGGCCCATAAGTTCCCTCGCCAAGACCGCTCGTTGGACATTGCGCGGTTCACGATTGAGTGTAGCCGCCCACCCCCATCCGCGACAAGGCGCGCAAGAGCGGTCCATGAAGCGGCGGCGGCAAGTCGATACCCGGCAACCTATCCTGAATCCATAACCGTTCGTAATGGTCCATAATGTATACCAACGGAAAAGGTCCGCTATTTGTTCTATAAAAGCCACCGTTTGCGCTATATTTGTATGAAGCCGACAGTACAGGGCCCCCATCCACATTCGGTTGTATTCACCCTCTGTCATTTATAACAGTAGCGATCCTCCTAGGTGTCGCGCAAAATACAACTCAAAGCCTCATTAGCCGATACGCTGTCGGGGTGGATCGGTATCGTGGGCCGAGTCCGTTGTAGTTGCATGACCAACGTACCCACCGAGTTGCTGCGAACGTTCGTTGCCGTCGTCGATCTGCGCGGTTTCACCAAGGCTGCCCAGCTACTGGGATGCACGCAGCCGGCCGTGAGCGCTCAAATCAGGCGGTTGCAGAGTCTGTTGGGCAGCGAACTGCTGGACAAGAGTGCCCCCGGCGTGGTGCCGACGGAGCGCGGGCGCGCGGTTGCCGACTGCGCTCGGCGCCTGCTCGCGATGAACGACCACATCGTCGAGCTTGCCGCGGTCCGCACGACAACGACCCCGCTGCGACTTGGCATTCCGATCGCTTTGGGAAGCGCGCTGCTGCCTGCGGCGCTCGCGGAATTTCATCGGCGCGCGCCCAATCGCGCTTTCCACGTCCGCTGCGAAGTATCCGCCCGCCTGTTGCGGGAACTGCAGCAAGGCGATCTCGACATCGCCATGACGTTCGCACAGGATCCGCTGGTCGAGCCATATGACCACTGGGTCGAACGCCTCGTGTGGGTCCGCGGGGACGGCACGGTCTACGATTCCACCGGACCGGTCCCGCTTGTTGGCATGGAAGAGGAGTGTGTGCTGACGAAGCTGTCGATCGAGGCCCTCGATCGCGCAGGCCGAGACTGGGAAATGGTTTTTACCGGACCCAGCCGAGCAAGCCTCGTGGGGGCGGTTTCCGCCGGACTCGGCGTCTCGGCGATGTTCGAGCGGCTGGTGCCAGCCGAGCTGATCGCCTGGCGCGATCCGCCGCTGCCCCCGCTCCCAGAGACCGTCTGCACTATTTATCTGCGCGAAGGCGACAACCGCGAACTGCTGGAGAATTTGGCAGAGGCGTTGGCACGCGCGATGCGCCCGCGGCAGGGGCGCACCGCCCCACGCGAAGCGGTTGCTGATCGCCAAATCAGCCAAGTTGGTTAAACGGGCGCTAGTGCCGCGAACCCGAAGTTCGCATCATAATTGCCGCGAGTCCGATTGCGAACTTCGGGTTCAAAGCGGCACTAGAATCATAGAGTTGCTAGTGCCCTTCGATTCCGAAGTTCGCAAACGAACGTGCCGCCAAATGATGCGA
>JAFAUQ010000027.1 GCA_019243195.1 Hyphomicrobiales bacterium | reverse complement strand
TGCCAAACTCGATCGCAACCATGCGCCTGCGCTTAATCAGAGCAGTTGTACATAGCCTGCCCCGCTGCCCTACTTGCGGCGCCGCAGGTCAACGACACAGGCCGAAGAGATTGTGACGCAGTAGTGCTAAGCCGGAGCGAACCGACGGCGTGCCCACCAACGATGATCGTTTGTTGAGGGATGGTGGGCACGTCCGCCTTCGCGCTACGCGCTACGGCGGCCTTAGCCCACCCTACGCTTTCTTTTTCGTGTTGAGCGCCACGGCGGCGCGAATGAGCGCCTGCAGCGCCTTCTCATTAATTTTCTCGCCCTCATGGATATCGATTGCGCGCCGAGTGTTGCCTTCGAGGCTCGAATTGAACAGGCGTGAAGGATCATCCAACGACGCGCCCTTGGCGAACGTCATCTTCACCACGCTCTTGTAGGCCTCGCCGGTGCAGACGATACCGGCGTGCGACCACACCGGCACCCCGCGCCACTTCCACTCCTCGACCACGTCGGGATCGGCCTGCTTGATGAGACTTCGCACACGGGCGAGCGTCTCGCCGCGCCAATCGCCCAACTCCTTGATGCGCGCGTCGATCAGCCGAGCGGGAGCGTCTCCTGCTGTGCCTGTGCTCGCGCCGGTCTTGCTCTTCTTCATGGTTGCTGCCGATTTCTTCATACCTATTTCGCCTGTTGCTCACTGGTCGATTCTTTTGAGCAGATCTTCCAGTTTGTCGAACCGGCTCTGCCAGAATCCGGCCATTTGGCTCGTCCAGTCGATCAGCGGGGCGAGCGCACCGAGCTGCGCGGCATAGTGCGTCTGGCGGCCTTCATGCCGATCGCGCACCAGCCCGGCCTGCTTGAGGACGCCGAGATGTTTCGACACGGCCGGCTGCGAGACCCCGGCCCGCGCCGTCAACGCTCCGACCGTCTGCTCGCCTTCCCGGCACAGCCGCTCGAAGATCGCCCGCCTCGTCGGATCGGCAAGCGTCCTGAACAGCACATCGTGAACCTTCGGCATTCTTCGATATATAACCGCCGGGATATGGGTTGGTCAAGCAAGAGCCGTGCGGGGCACGGCTGTGGCACGGCCTTGCCACTCGTCCCAACGCGGTGCGATCCTCCCCCAAAGCACAAACGCAACGCGCAGCTTGCGCGAGGAGCCGACCATGACCACGTCCCGCGATCTGCCGCGCGCCGACCGGCGCAAGTTCCTCAAGGGCGCGGCGCTCACCGGTGCCGCCGCGCTCAGCCCGGCCGCCGCGCCCGCGCAGGCCGCCCCGCCGCGCGCCGACCTCAAGGCCTCAGCGCCCGGGCCGAAGCTCGTCGCCGCCGAGACGCTGCCGCCCGGCAAAGACCCGGTGAACCAGACGTCGAGCGGCGGCGAGTTCATGGTCGACGTCCTCAAGGCGCTCGACTTCGATTACCTCGCCATGAATTGCGCCTCGAGCTTCCGCGGCATCCACGAGGCGATCGTCAACTACGGCGGCAACAAGCCGGAGATTCTCACCTGCCCGCACGAGGAAATCGCCGTGCACATGGCGCAGGGCTACGCCAAGATGGAAGGCAAGCCGATCGCCATGATGTGCCACGGCACCGTCGGCCTGCAGCACGCCGCGATGGCGCTCTATAATTCGTGGTGCGATCGCGTGCCGGTCTACGTGATGATCGGCAACATCATCGAGGCGGACAAGCGCGCGCCCGGCGTCGAATGGGTTCACTCCGCGATCGATCCGGCCGCGATCGTGCGCGATTTCGTCAAATGGGATGACCAGCCGGCCTCGCTCCAGCACTTCGCCGAGTCGGCGGTGCGCGCCTACAAGGTGGCGACCACGCCGCCGATGGGGCCGGTGCTGCTCTCGCTCGACGCCGAGCTGCAGGAAAACCCGATCGCCGACCGCGCCAAGCTACGCATCCCCAAGGTGACGAAGGTCGTCCCGCCCGTCGCCGACCCGGGTGCGCTGGCGGAAGCAGCAAAGCTCCTCGCCAATGCCGAGAACCCGGTCATCGTGTGCGACCGGCTGGCGCGCACGCCGGCCGGCATGGCGCGGCTCGTCGAATTCGCCGAGACTTTGCAGTGCGCCGTCATCGACCAGGGCGGCCGCATGAATTTCCCCACCCGCCATCCGCTCAACCAGACGTTCCGCGCGCGCGCCGCGATCAGCCAGGCCGACGTGGTGCTGGGCATCGAGATGAACGACTTCTACGGCGCGCTCAACGCCTTCCACGACCGCATCGTGCGCACCACCTATCCGGTGCGCAAAGGTCCGGCGAAGACGATCTCACTCGGCAACCGCGACCTTTATCTCAAAAGCAATTATCAGGACTTCGGCCGCCTCGCCGATGTCGATCTCGCCATCGCCGGCGACGGCGAGGCGAGCCTGCCGCTGCTCACCGATCAGGTGAGGCGGCTCGTCGATGAGGTGCGCCGCTCGGCGTATCAGGCGCGCGGCGAGAAGCTCGCCAAGGCGAGGCTCGCCATGGTCGAACAGGCAAAGTCCGACGCCACCATCGGCTGGGACGCGAGCCCGATCACCACCGCGCGCATGTGCGCGGAGGTCTACGCGCAGATCAAGGACGAGGACTGGTCGCTGGTCGGCAACGCCATCCGCAACAGCTGGCCGCAGCGGCTGTGGAATTTCGACAAGAGCCACCGCTGGAACGGCCAATCGGGCGGCGCCGGCGTCGGCTACAACGCGCCCGCATCGGTCGGCGCCGCGCTCGCCAACAAGCGGCACGGGCGGCTCACCGTCGCGTTCGGCGGCGATGGCGACCTGATGTTCGTGCCGTCGACGTTGTGGACGGCGGCGCACCACCGCATCCCGCTGCTCTACATCGTGCACAACAACCGCGCCTATCATCAGGAATACATGTATCTGGTCGCCATGGCGGCGCGGCTCGGCCGCGGCATCGACCGCTCCGAGATCGGCACCACCATAGCCGACCCGCACGTCGATTACGCCACCGTCGCGCGCGGCTTCGGCGTGCACGGCGAAGGTCCGATCAGCGATCCGGCAGAACTCGCGCCCGCGCTCAAGCGCGCGCTCGCCGTGGTCAAGAGCGGCCAGCCGGCGCTGATCGATGTGGTGACGGATCCGCGTTAGTAGCCCGCATGAGCCCCGGGTACTTCGCCCGGGGCGACATGCGGGGTTGAGGAGATTGTGATGGATGCCTCGTTTGTGCGGGTCTTTGCAGCCGGTTTATTTGCACTCGCGCTCGCCGGCCTCGCATTCGCCGAAGAGCCGGCCGGCGACGCCGCCAACGGCAAGCAGGTCTATTTGATGGCGCGCTGCTTTACCTGCCACGGCCGCGTGGGCCAAGGCGGCGGCTTCAATTATCCCGTCCCTGCGCTTGCGGCCATCGAACTGCCGGTCGAAGCCTTCCAGGCCTTCCTGCGCGAGCCCCCCAACGACATGCCGGCGTTCTCGACCGCCATCCTCTCCGACAAGGACGCCGCCGACATGTGGGCTTGGCTGCACTCGCTCCCCGGCCGCAAGCCAACGAAGGACTTTCCGCTGCTCAATCAGTAATGCCTCGTAGCCCGCATGAGCCCCGGCGTAGCGGGCGACATGCGGGACCTGGATATCGCCGCTGCGCGGCTCATCCGGGCGACGGCTCACCCCTCCCCGTCACCCTGGGGGCTCGGCGCAAAGCGCCGAGCGTCTCGAAGGGTGATCGGACCGGATCGAACCCAGAAACGGCTAAATCGGCACGACTTGTGCTGCACGCTGAAGTAGTGTACGCACGCACACCCGTAATGAACGATTGATAATCCTTCTAGGGGGTTTACATGAGACTTACTGCACTTTCAGCTGTCACAGCCGCCTTCGTCTCCCAAACCGCTTTTGCACAAGGCTTTATGACGTCGCCGCTCAACTGCAGCGGCCCAATTCAAAATAATGTCTGCACTCGTCCATCAGCGCAGTGGGTGTACACGCCGGGCATTATGACGACTGTCCTCGATCATTCGCTCGTAAGGAACGGAAACGGGAAGTATCAGTACGGGACGGTTAACGACGGAGGCGGTGATGGCAAAATCGTCGCTTTCAATGGGGAAACAGCACACGGGAAGCCAGGTGCGGATGTGCGGTGCATCGCAGGCACTATTCTATTGCGACCTGCTCCAAATCTTCCACCAATGACGAACACAGCCGGGTGCGGCCCAAATTACGCCTCTTATGACGAACACCCAGGTTACGACTACGTTGCAGGGTACGGGTCACCGGTTCTCGCAGCTGCGGCGGGAACAGTCGTCGATATTCGCAACTATCCCGGGGGACCTTTTGAATACTGCTACAATAGCAACTTCGTCGGTTATTGCGTAAACTGGGGCTGGGTCGGTATTGATCACGGCAATGGATATATTTCTCAATACGGTCATCTGAGCTCCATTCATGTGTTGCCTGGTCAAAAGGGCATCAAACAAGGCCAGGTAATTGGTTTTTCCGGAAACACAGCGCCACCTTCGGCGGGCCACATAGGTCCGCACCTTCATTTTGAAGTGCTCAAAGTTGTCAATGGCCAGTACTTGGTTGTCGACCCGTATGGATGGGTCGGCGCACCCGGGGCGGATCCCCTCTACAGTAAGGCTTTAGCGCCCCCAGTTAAACTTTGGAAATGAGATGCCGGCGCGTGCGTTTCGGCCGAGTGACCCGAGCTAACCGCGAACTTTGGTGCGGGCGGGGGGACTCGAACCCCCACGGGGTTACCCCCAACGGATTTTCGTACCAGCTTCGACTTTCGCCGCCCCTCCGAAGCGCAACGCGCGAAGGAGGGTTCGTGGTCTGGACTATCCCTTCACCCT
Organism: Hyphomicrobiales bacterium; assembly: GCA_019243195.1. GTDB lineage: Bacteria > Pseudomonadota > Alphaproteobacteria > Rhizobiales > Xanthobacteraceae > AP-16. Next base: position 16,854 of record JAFAUQ010000027.1, on the reverse strand, counting down.
GCCCCCGCGCCGGACTGAAGTCCGCGGCTAGCGCCGGGGTTTAGGTGCTGCCCGTCTAGTCTCTACACCTTCCCGTTTCCGGGCTTGGCTCGGGATTGCCATCGAGAGGTTTCCCCGAGTTTGGGCAGTTCTGCGTCCGCGGTTTCCCGCGGCGCACTCAAATGCTCAAGTCCGTTGCGTCTGCCATTCCGCCACGCCCGCGTGGCGGCGACAGCTATACCCACGCCGCCGGGAGTCGCCAAGGCGATCGCCGGCGCGCCTGCGAATGGCGCACGAGGCCCTTGACAGGGTCATTCCCGATAGTATATAGGGTATCGAAAAAACTCTAGCCCGCTTCGCCACATACTTGAGCCGGCGCGGGCACCCGGGAGTACGCGGATCTTCAGGACCGTAGCGCGACGATTTCCCTGTAGTTTCCTGTTAATTCGGCAGCAACGGCACCGCCGACCGGCGGCGAAACATGACCAGGAAAGGTAATACTCAAGGGAATTGCAAACGCAGCCTCGCCCGTCGTTCGCCGCACTGCAGCAAATCGGGAGGCGCCATTGTAAAGAACAATGTAAATACAATGCCGGCGAAGCCCTGCGCGGGCGACCGCGCAGCACGCAAGTGACGATGTGACCGGCGTATCTTCGATTTTGTGCGGCGCACAAAGAACAATGACCGCGCTTCCCGATATCAATCGAACAACAATCGGGGAACAATCCCGAACAAGGGTGCCGGGAACCCGGCCGCACCACCCGCCGCCGGCGATGCTTGCAGATCGTTGCTGATTCCCAGCAAACGAGCGCATTCGCGATAAAACCGGCGCGAGTTTGCCTCGCCTTCGTGCCGACTTCGCCGCGTGCTTTCGAGGAATTGGGTTTTAATTGAGCCGCGCGCGGCAAGGCGGGCTTCAAGGCTCATCGCGCAGACTTGGCACCGTGGCAACCAAATCAGGAGTCGGCCATGTTCAAGCTGATGGCCATTTCCGCGTTCGTTGGTGTCGCGTATCTGTTCGATCCCACTTTCGCGGGCAGCTTCGACACCCAGATGCGCGTGCTCGCCTATAAGTTCAATTCGACGCTCGACGTGAGCCCGTATCTACGGGGTCGCTAAAAAAATCACGCCCCGCCGGCGCGGATCGGCGGCTGGAACGCGAGCCCCGTGTCCCAGGGGAAATGGATCCACGTGTCCTGCGATACCTCGGTAATGAAGGTGTCGACCATGGGCCGACCCAGGGGCTTCGCGTAGACCGTCGCGAAGTGCGCCTTGGGCAGCAGCGCGCGCACGATCTGCGCGGTCTTGCCGGTATCGACGAGGTCATCGACGATCAGCACGCGGTCGCCCTGCCCGCCGCCGAGACGGGCAACCGAATCCGCAACCCCTTTGAGCACGCGCAGTTCGCCCTGGCGGGTTTCCGGACCGAGGCTCGCATCTTCCGCGCCGTAGCTCACGACGCACACGGTTTCGATCAGCCGCAGGTTCAGCTCGCGCGCGACGATCGCGGCCGCCACGAGCCCGCCGCGGGTGATCGCCACGATCGCCTCGAACGGGCCGGCGCCGGTCAGCCGCCACGCGAGCGCGCGCGCGTCGCGATGGAATTGGTCCCACGAGACCGGAAACGACTTCTCGGCCGGCTGCTGCACGCGTCTCCCCCGCGCCGGTTTGTTGTTGGAAGCGCGGCCGCCGGCGAAGACCGCGGCGCTGTTTTAGCCGAGGTCGAGGACAAAATCGAACCGGCCGATGAGGCGGTCGTCGGCCTGGTTAAGCCGCATCGCAAGCTCGCGGCGGAAGAGGCCGTCGGTGCGGTTGAGCGGCTCGTCGGGGAAATAAAGCTGGGTCGTGAGCACGGGCCGGCCGGGCGCCTGCAGCTTCACATGGATGTGGCGGGTGCGGCCCTCGTAGGCGCCGGGCACGATCGTGCGCAGGGTGAAGCGGCCGGCCTCGTCGGTGAACAAATGGCCGCGCAGGCGGAAGCCGCGGTTGTCGTAGCGGCCGTGCTCGTCGGCCTGCCACACGTCGATGAGCGCGTGCGACACCGGCCGGCACGATCGGCTCACGACGAAGCCCGTGACATCGAGCGGCCGCCCCGGCGGACCGCCGTCACGCAAGTCGGCGCGCTCGGGCGAGGACGGCTTGAAGAACGGGCCCTCGGTCTGGCGGACGGTCGGCGCGTCGCCGTCGTGGCAGGCGGGCGTCGCCGCGAGGTCGGCTTGGGCGAAGGCAAATTCCGGCAGCGCCAAAGCCGCCGCGGCGCCGATGAGATGCCGGCGGGTGATGATGTGGGGCATTGTTCGGGCCTCGTTCATTACGCGATGTCATTCCGGGGCGCCGCGCAGCGGCGAGCCCGGAATCCATGACCACCGGCGTCGATGCCTAGCCGCCCAAGCGCGCCACGACGAATCCCGGCGGTCCGTGTTCATGGGTTCCGGGCTCGCGCCTTCGGCGCGCCCCGGAATGACGCTCATAAGTTCGCCTTGACCCGGACGAGCATCTCTTCGACCGCAACCTTCGCGGCTGCGAGGCTCGCCGGATCGCGGGCACGCACCACGATGTTGGTGTTCGGGCCGCGCGCGTCGTCGAAGAACGGATAACTGCCGATGGTGGTTCCCGGGTGCGCCTTGGCGACCGCGGCAAGCTCGCTGCCGATGTCGCCTTCGCGCGCGTCGGCGCGCACGGAGACGGAGAGCATCTTGGCGCCGGTCTTGAGCTTTGGCGCCACGTCGTCGAGCATCGCCTGCATGATCGCCGGCACGCCCGCCATGACGATCACGTTGCCGAGCCAGAAGCCGGGCGCCTTGGAGACTTTGTTGAGCACGAGGTCGGCGCCGTCCGGGATGCGCGCCATGCGCTTGCGCGCTTCGTTGAGGTCGGCCTCGGAAAAGCGCTCGCGCATGATGGCAAGCGCGCGCGGGTCGTAGTCGATTGGCACACCGAACGCCTTGGCGATCGAGTCGGCGGTGATGTCGTCGTGGGTCGGCCCGATGCCGCCGGTGGTGAAGAGATAGGTATAGCGATGGCGCAGCGCGTTGACGGCCGCGACGATCTCGTCCTCCTCGTCAGGGACGACGCGGACCTCTTTGAGATCGATGCCGATCGCCGTGAGGTATTCGGCGATGTAGCCGATGTTCTTGTCCTTGGTCCGGCCCGACAGGATCTCATCGCCGATGACGAGAATGGCGGCGGTGACCGCCGGCTGGCCCGAAGCGCTGTCGTTCATGATCCTTTTCCCGTCTGGATCGGCGAGACGGACAGCTTGCCATCGTGCAAGATGGCCTCGCAAGAGACGAGACCGCCATGACCGCCCCCGCCTGCGTCGCGCCGCAGGTAAAGCCGCCGTTCCGGCCGATCGCCTACGCGCCGGTGGACATCCGCAGCGAGCGCGCGGCGGACGGCAGCCTGCTGCTCCGCTCGGCAACGCCGCTCGGCGCGTACGACCCGAGCCTCGCGCGCATGTTCCGCGCCGCCGCGGCGGCGCAGCCAGCGCGCACCTTTCTCGCCGAGCGTGCCGGCGACGGATGGCGGACCGTCAGCTACGCGCAGGCGCGGGTGCTGGTGGACGGCCTCGCGCAGGCACTGATCGACCGCGGGCTCCCGGCGGAGCGGCCGGTGATGATCCTCTCGGGCAATGCGATCGACCATGCGTTGCTCATGCTTGCGGGATTCACCGCCGGCGTGCCGGTGGCGCCGATCTCGGTTGCGTATTCGCTGCAAAGCCAGGACCACGCCAAGCTCAAACAAATCGCCGAGCTGCTCGAGCCCGCGCTCGTCTACGTGGCGGACACCGCGCCGTTCGCGGGAGCAATCGCCGCGCTCGATCTGACAAATGTCGAAATCGTGGCAAGCCGCAACGGCGCCGGCCGGCCCGGCGTCACCCGGTTTGACGATTTAACACAAACAAAGCTCGGCGCCGCGGTCGAGGCAGCGGTCGCTGCAACAAATGCCCACACGGTGGCGAAGATTCTGTTCACCTCCGGCTCGACCGGCACGCCCAAAGGCGTGATCAACACCCACGGCATGCTTACCGCGAATCAGCAACAAATTGCCCAGCTGTGGCCGTTCCTCGACGACGATCCGTTGGTGCTGGTTGATTGGCTGCCGTGGAACCACACCTTCGGCGGCAACCACAATTTCAATCTCGCGCTGCGCCACGCCGGCACGCTTTATATCGACGGAGGCAAGCCGCTGCCGGCGCTCGTGGGCGAGACCGTGCGCAACCTCGCGGAAATCTCGCCCACGGTTTATTTCAACGTGCCGGCCGGCTACGCGGCATTGCTGCCGCATCTGGAAAAAGACGACGCCCTCGCATGCGCGTTCTTCAAGCGCCTGCGGCTCATCTTCTACGCCGGCGCCGCGCTGCCGCAGGATTTGTGGGAGCGGCTCGAGGCGGTGTCGCTGCGCACGCTCGGCGCCCGCGTGCCGATGACCTCGTCGTGGGGCACGACCGAGACGGCGCCACTTGCGGTGGCCTCGCATTTTCTGATCGAGCGCGCCGGCAACGTCGGTGTGCCAGCGCCCGGCTGCGAGGTCAAGCTCGTGCCGGCCGGCGCCAAGCTCGAAATTCGCGTGCGTGGGGCGAACGTGACGCCCGGCTATTGGAAGCGGCCGGACCTCACCGCGGCGGCGTTCGATGCGGACGGCTTCTACCGGCCGGGCGACGCGATGCGGCTTGCCGATCCAGCCGATGCCGCCAAGGGCCTGCTGTTCGACGGGCGGCTCGCCGAGGACTTCAAGCTCGCGACCGGCACGTGGGTGCACGTGGGCGGGCTGCGCATCGGCGTGCTCGCCGCCGCCTCGCCGGCGCTCCAGGACGCCGTCATTGCCGGGGAGAACCGCGGCTTTATTTGCCTGCTCGCCTGGCTCAATCCGGCGGCCTGCCGCAACCTGATCGGTGCCGGCGCACCGGAAGACCTCGCCGGGCTCACGCGCCATCCCGCGGTGCGGGCGCATGTGCGGACGACGATCGCGTCCTGGAACGCCGCGCAGACCGGCACCTCGCAGCGCATCGCCCGCGTGGCTCTGCTCGCCGCGCCGCCGTCGATCGACGAGAACGAGATCACCGACAAGGGCTACATCAACCAGCGCCGCGTCATCGAGCGCCGCGCCGACGAGATCGATCGCCTCTACGCCTCGTCGGCGGACGACGAAGTGCTCGTAATTGAGTGATCTGCTCATCTATTGGGCTGAGAACGATTAAACGCGTGGCACTAACCTCTTCCGGCAGGCAGGGAGCGGCACCATTGGTTGGCGCGCCGCTTGCAGTTACGATGGCGGGGTCCGGGTGAGGTTCGAGGGGAAACCATGCCGGCACTAGCGCAGGCGACGACTACCGCCGCGCCCGTCCCGTTCGACGAAATGTCCGGGACCGACGGCGGCATTCGCGCCGCCTATACGGGGCTCAAGGGCTGGCTCGACGAGATCGCCGCCGAGGTGCTCGACCATCGCCGGCGCGAGGCCGAGCTTCTGTTCCGCCGCATCGGCATCACCTTCGCGGTGTACGGCGAGACGGAGGCGCAGGAGCGCCTGATCCCGTTCGACGTGCTGCCGCGCATCCTGGCGCGACAGGAATGGGCGACGCTGGCGCGCGGCCTCGAGCAGCGCGTCAAGGCCATCAATCTGTTCATTAAGGACATCTACTCCAAACGCGAGATTTTGCGCGCCGGCGTCATCCCGGAAGATTTGGTGTTCCAGAACCCCGTGTTCCGTCCGGAGATGAACGGCCAGCGGGTGCCGCACGACATTTATGTCTTCGTCGCCGGGATCGACGTGGTGCGGGTCGACGCCGACACGTTTTATGTGCTCGAAGACAACGTGCGCACACCCTCAGGCGTCTCCTACATGCTGGAGAACCGCGAGGTGATGCTGCGCCTGTTCCCGGAGTTGTTCTCGCGTCACCGCGTCGCGCCGGTCGACAATTATCCCGACGAACTGCTCGCGACCTTGCGCTCGGCCGCGCCGGCGAGCGCCTCGGCCGAGCCGACCGTCGTGCTGCTCACGCCCGGCGTCTTCAACTCAGCTTATTACGAACACTCGTTCCTGGCCGACAAGCTCGGCATCGAGCTCGTCGAAGGCAGCGACCTCGTGGTCAAGGGCGAGACCGTTTACATGCGCACCACCGAGGGGCTCAAGCGTGTCGACGTGATCTACCGCCGGCTCGACGACGACTATTTGGATCCTCTCGCCTTCCGGCCGGATTCCGCGCTCGGCGTGCCCGGGCTGATGTCCGCCTATATCGCCGGCAACGTGACGCTCGCGAATGCGGTCGGCACCGGCATCGCCGACGACAAGGCGGTCTACAGCTACATGCCGCAGATCATGAAGTTTTATTTGGACGAGGAACCCATTCTCAAGAACGTGCCGACCTGGCGCTGCCGCGAGGCCGACCATCTCGCCCATGTGCTCGACCGGCTCGACGAGCTGGTGGTCAAGGAGGTGCACGGGTCGGGCGGCTACGGCATGCTGATCGGCCCGATGGCCGACAAGACAACGCTCGGCGCCTTCCGCGACAAGCTCAAGCACGACCCGCGCCGCTTTATCGCGCAGCCGACGCTGGCGCTCTCGACCTGCCCGACCTGCGTCGAGCACGGCGTCGCCCCGCGGCATGTGGACCTGCGGCCGTTCGTGCTCACCGGCCGCGACCGCGTGCGCATCGTGCCGGGCGGCCTGACGCGCGTCGCGCTCAAGGAGGGCTCGCTCGTCGTCAACTCGAGCCAGGGCGGCGGCACCAAAGACACGTGGGTGCTCGATGAGTAAGCGGCGCTTGCTTCATCCCTCCCCCGCAGGGGGAGGGTGGCGACGCCCGCGCAAGTGGGCGACGCCGGGTGGGGTCTTTTTTTGCTTAGCCGCACTCACCCCACCCGGCTCGCTCCGCCCGCCCCCCTCCCCGCTTCGCGGGGAGGGATAAGAAAGAAACAATGCTTTCGCGCACCGCCGATAATCTTTATTGGCTCTCGCGTTATGTGGAGCGCGCCGAATATCTCGCACGCATTCTCGAGGCGACGCAGCGGCTCACCGCGCTTCCCCTCGCCTACAGCGGCACCACCAACGAATGGGAAAGCGCGGTCTCGACCGCCGGCTGCGTCAACTCTTTCTTCGCCGCCTTCGACGAGGCGAACGAGGAGACCGTCACCGAGTTTCTCGCCTTCTCGCCCGCCAATCCCTCCTCGATCCGCAATTGTTTCGAGGTGGCGCGCACCAACGCGCGTGCCGTGCGCACCGCGCTCACCATGGAAATGTGGGACGCGATCAACGGCGGCTGGCACGAGATTCGGAGCTTCGGCGGTGTCGGCGCGACGCGCGAGGAGCTGGCGCGATTCCTGCGCCTGGTGCAGGAGTGCTCGCTGCGCTTCGACGGCTCCGCCTACCGGACCATGCTGCGCAACGACGCCTATTGGTTCTCGCGGCTTGGCGTCTTCATCGAGCGCGCCGACAACACCGCGCGCATCCTCGACGTCAAATATCACCTGCTGCTGCCGGCCGAGCAGCACGTGGGCGGGCCGCTCGATTATTTCCAATGGGCGGCGATCCTGCGTTCGGTCTCGGCGCTCACCTCGTACCACTGGGTCTATCGCGAGAGCCTCAAGCCGTGGCTGATCGCCGATCTCCTGATCCTCAACGACCAGATGCCGCGCTCGCTCGCAAGCTGCTATCAGAATTTGGTGCAGAATCTCGATTACATCGGGCGCGCCTATGGCCGCCAGGGCGCGGCGCAGCGGCAGGCGCGCAAGGTGCGCACACGGCTGGAGAACAGTCGCATGGACGACGTATTTCAGGGCGGCCTGCACGAATTCATCGGCGAGTTCGTCGCCGACAACAATCAGCTCGGCACCACGATCAGCCAGCAGTACTTGATCTGAGGTCAGACGACGGACGACGGAGGACAGACGACGGATAAAGACTTTCCTCGCTTCGACCGCTATACCCCCTCGATCTGTCCTCTGTCGTCCGTCGTCTGTCATCCAGTTCATGCGCATTCGCATCTCGCACGAGTCGATCTACCGTTACGATGCGCCGCTCGCCGGCGTGATCCAGACGCTGCGCCTCACCCCGCGCAACCACGACGGCCAATACGTCGTGTTCTGGCGCATCGATATTTCCGAGGATTGCCGCCTCGATCATCATGAGGACGCGTTCGGCAACATCACCCACACGTTCACGGCTGAGGGCTCCTTTACCGAACTAGGCGTGACCGTCGATGGCGAGGTCGAGACCCAGGACACGCACGGCATCGTGCGCGGGGCGATCGAGCGGTTTCCGCCGAGCCTGTTCCTGCGCGAGACGGCGCTCACCCGGCCCGACACGGCGATCCTCGCCTTCGCGCGCGAGGCGCGCACGGCCGCGGGCGAGAACACGCTCGCGCTGTTGCATCACATGACCGAGCGGCTGCACCGCGAGATCGTGTTCGATCCCGACCCGACCCACACTGCGACCACGGCGGCGGAAGCCTTCGCGATGCGGCGCGGCGTCTGCCAGGACCTCTCGCATGTTTTCATCAGCGCGGCGCGCAGCCTCGACATCCCGGCGCGTTACGTCGGTGGCTATTTTCATCGCGCCGATGGCGTGATCCGCCAGGAGGCGGGCCACGCGTGGGCCGAGGCCTTCGTGCCCGATATCGGCTGGGTCGGCTTCGATCCGGCGAACGGCATCAGCCCGACCGATCAGCACGTGCGGGTCGCCGTCGGGCTCGATTTCCTCGGCGCTTCCCCGGTGCGCGGCGCCCGCAGGGGCGGCGGCAGCGAGGCGCTCAGGGTGACGATCCACGTCGCTCAGGCCGCGGGGCAGATGCAGAACTGAAGCGTTGGCGGTCCAGCCGGAACGTCGCTAAAATGCGCCGATTCTGCGCGACGGGGACCGGGCATGACCTATTGCTGCGGGATAGTTGTGCGCGACGGTTTGGTGATGATCGCCGACACGCGCACAAACGCCGGCCTCGACAATATTTCCATCTTCCGCAAGCTGCACGTGTTCGGCGTGCCGGGGCAGCGCATCATGGCGCTCGCCTCGTCGGGCAACCTGTCGCTCTCCCAGTCGGTGGTGAGCACGCTCACCGAGGGCATTACCAACCCGAACACCGGGGAAGTGGAGACGCTGATCAACGCGCCGACCATGTTCCAGGCGGCGCAGCGCATCGGTCACGCCATCCGCGACGTGCACGACAAGGAAGCGGCGGCGCTCAAGGCGGCCGACGTGCAGTTCGACGTCTCGTTCCTGTTCGGCGGACAATTCAAGGGCGACCGGATGCGCCTGTTCATGGTCTACGGCGCCGGCAATTTCATCGAGTCGACCATCGACACGCCGTACCTGCAGGTCGGCGAGCACAAATACGGCAAGCCGGTACTCGATCGCGCGGTGAGCTACTCGGTCGACCTTTACGACGCCCTCAAGATCGGGCTGATCTCGATGGATTCCACCATGCGCTCGAACCTCGGCGTCGGCATGCCGATCGACTTGTTGGTGGTGCGCCGCGACACCTGTACGGCGGAACTCGCCTACCGCATCGAGCCCGGCGAGCCTTATTTCGAGGACCTGCGCAAGCGCTGGTCGGAAGCGTTGCGGGCCGCCCACATGGGGATCTCGCGGCCGCCTTACACCAACGCGCGGGAGGACCCCCCTGCCCTGGCCGTGGCGGCCGGACAGCGCCCGGCGCGGTAGCTTGGTAGTCCGCGACTGCGACACATGCCCCTGTCGTTTACGCCAAATTAGCGAAACCAGCCAAATTTCCTTGCTTTTGAGGGACTTGCACCTGCCGCCGGGCCGGACGCAAGTGTTTGACAAGCTCTCCGGCCTAAATGTTCCGCCCGCAACGGTCGACGGGGACGTCGCGTGTGGCGTGAAGTTAGGACCCGGCTGGGCAGGATTGGCGCCGGCGGCGACAGCCGCATGCGCCGCAGCGCCGTCGCGCCCATCGTCCTCGTCATCGTCTTTGCCGTCGTCTGCGTGATCGTCGCCGTGCAGTGGTCGGCTTATCGTGCTGACGATGTAGCTCTGCATCAGGAACGCCAGCTATTTGCCCGGGCGATCGCCCAGCGCCGCGGCTTCATCCTGCGCGACATCGAGAGCATCGTCGCCTCGGACAACGCGGTCGACCGCCTGTCGAACAGCTTCGATTGGACCTGGGTGCACGACCGGGTCGGCCTGCGGCTGAAGAATTATTTCGACCAGAGCCATGTATTCGTGGTCGATTCATCGGATCGCTTCGTCTACGCGATGGCCGGGCGCAGCAGCGTCGACCCGAAATGGTTCGGCACTGCCACGGCTGACTTGGCGCCGGTGATCGACGCGGTGCGCGGCCGCCCGAGCCCGCTTAAGCCGGAAGACGTCGAGACCTCACGCACTCAAACCGGAGCCCCGCTGCCGCGGCCCGCCCATGCGTCGCGCGTGCAGATGTTCATCGGCCGGCCGGCCATCGTCGCCGCGGTAGCGGTGTCGGGCACGAGTCGGATGCGCCTGCCGAACCAGCCGCCGATCGTGCTTTCGGTGACCTATCTGCGCGACAAGTTCCTTGGCGCCATGAGCCGTCGCCTCGAGCTGCCGCACCTGCGCATAACCGGGCTCACCACGCCGGTCGGCCAGGACAACACGTTCGACCTATACGACGAGGCCGGCCGGCCGCTCGCGCGCTTTGCCTGGACTCCAAAGCGGCCGGGCGCCGAGATCATCCGCAACGTCATGCCGTTCCTCGGCATCGCGCTTGCGGCCTTCGTGCTGCTCACCTCGCTGGTGGTGCGCTACATGCGCCGGACCGAGGCCACCATCGCGGCGGGCGAGGACCAGATGCGCCATCTCGCCATGCACGACGCCCTCTCGGGCCTTCCCAACCGCACCTTCTTCGGCGAGCGCCTCGCCGAACTGATCGAGGAGGTGCGCCGCAGCGGGCACACCGCCGCCGTGCTCTCGATCGACCTCGACCGCTTCAAGGAGGTCAACGATACCCTCGGCCACTTGATCGGCGACGCGCTCATCCGCACCGTGGGACAGCGCCTCGCGCGGCTGCTGCGCGGGAGCGATCTGGTCGCCCGCCTGGGCGGCGACGAGTTCGCCGTGATTGCGCCGGACGTGGGCGAACTCGGCGACCTGCAGACGCTCGCGGATCGGATCATCGCCGCGCTGCGCGCCCCCTACGCTGTCATGGGGCACACGCTCGCCATCGGCGCCAGCATCGGCATCACCTCGATCACGCGGGAAACCGGCGAGGTCGCCGACATCATGCGGCGCGCCGATGTCGCGCTCTACCGCGCCAAAAACGAAGGGCGCAACCGCGCCTGCATCTACGACGCGGCGATGGACGCGGACTTGCGCGAGCGCAAGGAGATGGAGCGCGACCTCAAGGACGCGATCGAATACAACGATCTGATGATCGCCTATCAGCCGCTGGTCGGTCCGAGTGGCGAGACGATGGTCGGTGTCGAGGCGCTGTGCCGCTGGCACCATCCGACCCTCGGCGAAATCCCACCCGCCAAGTTCATTCCCGTGGCCGAGCACAGCGAGCTGATCATTCCGCTCGGCGAGTGGGTGCTGCGCCAAGCCTGCCTCGAGGCCAAGGCGTGGCCCGCGCTCACGCTCGCGGTCAACGTCTCGCCGCTCCAGTTCCGCCGGCCGGATTTCGTCAAGGTGGTCGCGCGCATCCTCGCCGAGACCGGCTTCCCGCCGGAACGGCTCGAGCTGGAGCTCACCGAAAGCACGCTGGTCGGCAACGTCGAGGAGGCTGGCACCGCCATGCGGGAGCTCAAGGCGCTCGGCGTGCAGTTCGCGCTCGACGATTTCGGCACCGGCTATTCGAGCCTGCTCTATTTGCGCACGTTCCCGTTCGACAAGCTCAAGATCGACCGCAGCTTCGTGCGCAACATCGAGAACGCGGCGGATTCCGCGGCTATCGTCCACGCGGTGGTCAGCCTCGGCCGCGGCCTCGGCATGAAGGTCACGGCGGAAGGCGTCGAGACGGCGGAACAGCATCTCTTCCTGCGCGCCGCCGGCGTGCACAGCCTGCAGGGCTTCCGCTTCGGCCGCCCCGGCACCGCGCTCGACATCACCGCGCGGCTGCTCAAGCAGGCCGACGCGGGTCCGCGTACGCTCGCGCCGATTGCGTCGCTCGCCGGCTGACGCTCCACGAACCACGCAGAAAACGGTTTCATTCCCAGGTAAAGTCGGGCATGGGCGGACGGCGCCGCTGGCGGCGCCGGAAGATATTCGCGCGGGCGCTCGCGTGGAGGCGGGCATAAACAAAGGAAGATTCTCCAATGGCTGGACAAGGCAAGGCCGCGGTGGTCACGGGTGCGGGAACGGGCGTCGGGCGGGCGGTGGCGCTCGCGCTGATGGGTGACGGCTACGCGGTCGCGCTGGCCGGCCGGCGCAAGGAGCCGCTCGAGGCGGTCGCCAAGGAAGGCCAAGCCAAGGGCGGCAAGGCGCTGGTGGTGCCGACCGACGTGCGCGACGTAGCCTCGATCCGGGCGCTGTTCGCCAAGACCAAGGACGCCTTCGGCCGGCTCGACGTGCTCTTCAACAATGCCGGGATCGGCGCGCCGCCGGTGCCGATGGAGGAGTTGCCGGTCGAGAAGTGGAAGGAGGTCGTCGATACCAACCTGACCGCCTGCTTCGTCTGCACGCAGGAAGCGATCAAAATAATGAAGGACCAGAAGCCGCGCGGCGGGCGGATCATCAACAACGGCTCGATCTCGGCGCATACGCCGCGGCCGTTCTCAGTCGCCTACACCTCGACCAAGCACGCGGTCACGGGACTGACCAAATCGACCGCGCTCGACGGGCGTGCCTACGACATCGCCTGCGGGCAGGTCGATATCGGCAACGCCGCGACGCCGATGACCGACCGCATGGTTGACGGCGTGCTGCAGCCGAGCGGCCAGAAAATCCCGGAGCCGCGCATGGACGCCGACCACGTCGGCAGCGCGGTGCTCTACATGGCGAACCTGCCGCTCGACGCCAACGTGCTGTTCATGACCGTGATGGCGACGAAGATGCCGTTCGTCGGGCGCGGCTGAGCCCACGCTGCAATCGCGGACCTTCGCTCGCGCCTGCGCTGCAGTCGGGCGCATTCGACGGGAAGGTGCGGGAAAGACTCAGCAACCTGCGTCGCTGGAGGAATGGTCTACGATGATCTTCCAGCCATCGGCCGTCTTGCGCACCAGCACGCTTGCGACGCCATGATGTTCTTTGACGCGGGTCTGGAGCTTTGAGCGAAGAAAGACATAGGCCAGGTCGGACGTAAGGGGGTCTATTTCGATATCGGAAAAGCTCAGGGTTCCCATGGCTGACGCATCCTGAAATAAGGGGCTATAGGCAGTACGGATCTCGTTCCAACCCACCTTCGTCACATCGCAAGTGGCAATCCGCACTCTGTCGACGCGCGCGAAACCCTGCACAAAGCCGGCGAGATCGCCGCGGTTCCATGCTGTTACTTGGCCGGCCAGGAGGGCACGGATGTCGTCCGTGTCCGCCGCATCGGCGGCGACTGCGGTCAGAAAGATAAAGGCCAGCGCCGCGACGGAAGGAATTAATTTGCTCAAGTTGCCCGCGCGCCGAATTGACTGAGATTGCGTGTTCATTGGCGTCTCCTAATGCACCAAGTAACTCTCCTACGGGTACCGCGAGTGGCAGCGGCCACCACGTCACCCGACCAGCATACGTCAGAGTTGCATTAACTTAAAGTAGAATTTAAACAACGAGCATCGATGACCGGAATTGGCCCTCGCTCACCCGACTTTCGTCACCCTTACCTGACTACCTGCCCGGGTGACGGCGAGCGTCTTCACGTCGCCCGCGGCCTTGGCGAACACGTTGCATGGGCTTGCGAGCCGGGTCTCGTCGCCCCGGGAAATGGGCGTGCGGCCGAATCCGATCGCAATCGCGGGACCCTCGGGCCAATAGGCGATCTCGCCCGGCGTCACCACCGCGCGCGCGTCTTTCTCGCGTGCGACGTTGACCGGCACGTCGAAATAGACCTCCTCGCCCCAGGTCATCACCCGCGCCTCGACCGGGAGCGCCGCCGCGATGGCGCGCGCGGTCGGCGTGTCGAGCAGGTCGGCGTCGAGCGTGAGCGTGCCGAAATCGAAGCGGATGCGCGGCATTTGTCACACTCCCTTGTACAGGCCTATCCGGTCGTCATCGTCCGCGAAAGCGGACATCGTAGCGGGGGCTAACCTAAGCGAGCGAAGCGAGCGTGCCCACGCGGTTATTTGTTTGTGTGCCAATGGTGGGCACGGGCCTTCGGCCCTTAGCCCACCCTACATTCCGCTTTCGCGGGCATGACGAGTGAGAGGACACGGCTATGGGTATAACATAGGGCGGGCGGCCGAGGGATTCGCATGGAGCAATTGCAGTCCGGGCTGGGCATTGTCGCGCTCATCGCGTTTGCCTGGGTCCTCAGCGAGAACCGCCGCGCGGTGGCGTGGCGCAGCGTTGGCGCCGGGCTTGCGGTGACGCTCGTGCTCGCCGCCTTGCTGCTCAAGGTGCCGCAGGTCAAAGGTGGTTTCGCCGTCGTCAACGACGCGGTCGACGCGATCGCGACCGCGACCCGCGCCGGCACGTCCTTCGTGTTCGGCTACGTCGGGGGCGGGCAACCGCCGTTCGAATCCAAAGTGCCGGGCGCCGAGTTCATCCTCGCGTTCCAGGCGCTGCCCATCGTGCTGGTGATGAGCGTGTTGACCTCGCTGCTGTTCTACTGGCGCATCCTGCCGCCGATCGTGCGCGGCTTTGCCTTTGCTCTCGAACGCACGCTCGGCGTCGGCGGCGCCGTCGGGCTCTCGACCGCCGCCAACATTTTCGTCGGCCAGGTCGAGGCGCCGCTGTTCATCCGGCCGTATCTGCGGCTGCTCTCGCGCGGGGAAATGTTCATCGTCATGACCGGCGGCATGGCCGGCATCGCCGGCACGGTGCTGGTGCTCTACGCCACTATCCTCGGCCCGATCATTCCCGACGCCGCCGGCCACATCGTGGTCGCGTCGGTGCTGGGCGCGCCGGTCGCGATCGTGTTCGGCCTGATCATGGTCCCCGACGACAAAGAGGCGCGCACCGGCGCCGTCCTCGACGATCCGGAGGCCGACGCCACCAGCACCATGGACGCGATCGTCAGCGGCACGACCAGCGGGCTTTCGCTGCTGCTCAACATCTGCGCGATGCTGATCGTGCTGATCGCGCTGGTGCATCTCGCCAACGCCATCCTCGGCCTGCTGCCGCAGGTCGCCGCCGCGCCTATCACGCTGCAACGGCTCCTCGGCTACGTGATGGCGCCGGTGTGCTGGCTCATCGGCGTGCCGTGGCGCGAAGCCACCACCGCCGGCGCGCTCATGGGCGTGAAGACCGTGCTCAACGAGTTCATCGCCTATGTGCAGCTTGCCGCCCTGCCGGCGGACGCGCTTTCGCCGCGCTCGCGCCTGATCATGCTCTACGCAATGTGCGGCTTTGCCAACTTCGGCAGCCTCGGCATCATGATCGGGGGGCTCGCCACCATGGCGCCCGAACGGCGCGACGACGTGGTCTCGCTCGGGATGAAGTCGATCGTCTCGGGGACGCTCTCGACCTGTTTGATTGGGGCAATCGTGGGCGTGTTGAGCTGATGGGGTGAGTGGTCAATGGTGAGTGGTGAATGGTCAATGGGCGCCCACTACTCACCATTCACCACTACTCACTTCTGCTCAGTGCAGCCGGAATACCCCGTCCACCGCGCGCAGCTCGGCCGGCTGGATCAGCCGCGAATGCGCGACCGTGACCGAGTGGAGCGGCCCGTCGAGCTTCTTCTGCCAGAAGGCGAGAAATCCCTGGAGCACCGGAAAATCGGGGCAGAGATCGTAGTCCTGCCACACGTAGGTTTGTAAGAGCCAGCGGTGGTCAGGTCGCCGATAAAGAATCCGCGCGGTGGTCAAGCCATAGCCGGCGAGCTGGCGCCGGAAGTCCTCCGTGACCATGGTGTCCCCCGTCTTCCCGACTTGAGAATCCTTCCCGGTCCGAATCCGATTCTCAAGCCGATAAGGTAAACAAATTGTTTATATTCAAGGCATTAGCAGCATCGCGCCGGCCCTGCTGACAGCGTTAACGAAATGTTAAAATTGGTGCTAGCAATCCCCCAATCCGAGTGCTAAAAAATCCGCCGAGGCCTCTTGCAGGCCCAAAACCGCGAGACTATGTCGCGGCCGGATGGGAGGGGGACCGCTTGGTCTCGCCCGACCGCCAAGCCAAAAACCGAAGTCCAGCGAATAACTTAGGAGGATCCTATGAAGTTCCGTCCGCTTCACGACCGTGTCGTCGTCAAGCGCATTGACGCTGAAGAGAAGTCCGCCGGCGGGATCATTATTCCCGACACGGCGAAGGAAAAGCCGCAGCAGGGCGAGGTCACGGCCGTCGGCCCCGGCGGGCGCGATGAGGCCGGCAAGCTGATCCCGATCGACCTGAAGGTCGGCGACCGGGTGCTGTTCGGCAAATGGTCCGGAACCGAGGTCAAGCTCGACGGCGTCGAACTCCTGATCATGAAGGAGAGCGACATCATGGGCGTGCTCGACGAGCCGGTGGCGAAGAAGAAGGCCGCCTGATCCGCAGCCCTAAGCACACACACCCAGCGGCGCGTGCGCCCGGCCGGGCGCGCGCAGCTCAAACAGAACTCCGGAGACAGAATCCATGCCTGCCAAGGAAGTCAAATTTTCCGTCGATGCACGCGACAAGATGTTGCGCGGCATCGACATTCTCGCCAACGCGGTGAGGGTGACGCTCGGCCCGAAGGGCCGCAACGTCGTCCTCGACAAGTCGTTCGGCGCCCCGCGCATCACCAAGGACGGCGTCACCGTCGCCAAGGAGATCGAGCTCGACGACAAGTTCGAGAACATGGGCGCCCAAATGGTCCGTGAGGTCGCGAGCAAGACCTCGGAC
>JAFAUQ010000174.1 GCA_019243195.1 Hyphomicrobiales bacterium | reverse complement strand
GCTCGGGGTCGGCGCCTCGCTCGTGCTGCTTTATCATGTGTCGCGCCGGCCGGAGGACCGGGCTGCCGAGGTCAGGCTGCACCGCTATTCGGCGGCGCTCGCCGCCGCCATTGCCGCGCTCATCGCGCTGGCGGGCTTCATCCTCGCCGACCCGATCGCACATGCGCTCGACAAGCCCGGCCTCGCGGTCTGGTTTCGGCTGCTCGCGCCGTTTGCGATTTTCAGCACGTTGCTCACGGCCTCGACGGGTGCGCTCGAAGGACGCTCGCGGATTTCCGAATCGATCGCCGTTGCCGAGGTTGCGCCCAACGCCGTGCGGATCGTGCTGTTGCCGGCGATCGCCTGGCTGGCCTTGCCGGAGGCCTATGTCGCCCACGCGATGACGCTTTCGGTGCTCGTCCCGTGGCTGTGGTCGGGCCGGCGTTTGTGGGATCGCTCGGTGCGCGGCTGGCGGCCGTGGACGGCATGGGACCTCACCTACTGCGGCAAGTTCGTCGCCGCGACTCTGTTCGCCAATCAGCTCGGGGCCGTCGACATTCTGGTCGCCGGCGTTCTGTTCCCGTCGGAAATCGTCGCCGATTACGCGCTCGCCGCGCGGATCGCGGCGCTCTACTCGTTCTTCCAGCTCGTCATGCTCAAACGCTTTGCCCCGCGCGCCGCGCACCTGATCGAAGCAAAAGACGCCGGCGCCCTGCGGCAGGAATTCACGTTCTGCCGCAAGCTGATCATCGGCTGCGGCGCGCTCACCATCGCCGGGATTTTGTGCGTCGCGCCGTTCGGGCTGCCGCTGTTCGGGAACTTCGCGGGCGCCGGCATCTTCATGATCTGGCTCGCGATCCCGACTTTTATTCAGTCGTTTTATGATACTTCGGATCGGCTGCTCGTCATTGCCGGTCAGCCCAATGTACCGCTCGCGGCCACTGCGGCGTCATTTGCGGTATTGGGCGTCACGCCGTTCCTCGTCGCGCCCTTGATCGGTCCGACGGCAATTCCGGCCGCGATGATCGCCTCGAAACTTTTGTTCAATCCGCTGGTGGCGACGCGCGTGAAGACTATCTTCGGCCTTACGACGATTCATATCCGCGACGTCGCTATGATGGCGGCCGGGGTCCTCGCGCTCGCCGCCTACGCGTTCACCGGCGCCATGGCGGCAGGCGTAGCGAGCATTGCGGCTCTCGCCACGATCGCTCTTTATTGTTGCGCTTCGGCAATCCGGCGAACTAGTGCCGCGAACCCGAAGTTCGCACCATAATGGCCGCGAGTCCGATTGCGAACTTCGGGTTCAAAGCGGCACTAGAATCATAGATTTGCTAGTGTCCTTCGATTCCGAAGTTCGCCTCTGAGCGTGCTGCAAGCTGGGGCGAACTTCGGAATCGGGACACTAGGCCCTGAGCCAGTCTTTTGTCTTGTGAAAGCGCTGACATATAGACTTTGAGAGTCCGCGCGGCGATTTCGCGCCAATCGTGGTTCTTCATGAAATACTCGTGCTCGATCACGCCGGGGTCGCGATAGGCGGCGGCCGCCGACTTTGCCCGCAGGCTTCGTGCCAGCGCGGCCACATCGCCGACGCGGACAAATTGCGTAACCGAAGTGCCGATTTCCCGGTGCGCCGGAATATCGCTCAGGACGGTCGGGCAGCGGAAGCTGATCGCCTCGAGCGCGGCAATCGGCTGGCCCTCGTGGCTCGACGGCAAAACGAAGAAGCCCGCGTGCGTGTAGAGTTCCGCGAGCGCGTCGCTCGCCTGATATCCGAGCAGCACGACGCCGGGCGTCTGCGCGGCCGCCTGCCTGACGCGGCGCGCGTATTCGGTCGCGTAATCGCTGTCGCCGACGATGGCGAGCTTCCATCCGCTCTCGCCGAGCTTGCCGAACGCGTCGATGAGATCAAGCTGACGTTTCTGCTCGTCGATACGCGCCACCGTGAGAATGTAGCGCCGCGGCTCGAGCCCGAAGGTATGCAGCAGCGAGGTCGATTGGGGACGGCTCGGCGCGGCGATTCCGTTGGGGATCACGGCCACCGGAACCCCGTAGGTGCGCTTCATGCGGCTCGCCAATCCGGCGGACACCGCGATGCGTCCGTTGGCGAAGCGCATTCCGAGGCGCTCGCCAAGCCGCAGGATCGCGCGCGCCAACGCGCCCCATTTCTTGGCTTCATAGTTCGGCAGGTGATGTGTCACGACCACCTTCAACCCGAAGAAACGCGCAAGCGGCGTGAACAACGCCGGCCCGACCGAATGGATGTGCAGGATGTCGGGCCGTGTGCAGGCCGCGCGCAGCACGCCGAGGAAGGTGTGCACGAATGCCTCGACCCCGGTCCGGCGCGGCGACCATACGCGCGCAAGCTTGATGCCGCGCACTGAGTGACTGGTCCCTTTCGCAACATAGGGGGTGCGGACGATGGCCTCGACCTCGCATCCCAACGCGACCAATTCGGTCGCCAAGTGTTCGGCGTGATTTTCCGCGCCGCCCTGCACGTTGGGAAAGCCGCGGATGCCGAGCAGGGTAACGCGCAACGGCCGCTGCGAACGTGCGACGGTGTCGCCAGCTTCTTCGATCGCCGTCATTGCAGTTGCCCCGGTCGTTCGTTTCCGCCGCCGAGCGAGGCGTAGAGCGCGAGCAGTCGATCGCGATAACGCTCCGCGGTGAAATCCTGCTCGACCCAGCGCCGCCCCGCGGCGCCCATCTCGGCGAGCCGCGCGTCGGGCAAGGTGCCGAACCGATCGAGCGTGGCCGCGAGCGCCTCGACATCGCCCGAGGGAAACAGCGCGCCGGTTTCCTCCTCGCGCACCAGTTCGGGAATGCCCGCGATCCGCGCGCCGATCACCGGCCGACCGGCCGCATAGCCTTCGAGCAGCGCGAGCGGCGCATTCTCATTGACCTCGGACGGGACCACGATTGCGCGCGCCGATTGGATAATGGCGGGGAGGGCGTGCTTCGGGAGATGTCCGAGGAATGCGACATCGGCCTTAAGCTCCGCGCTCAGTCTGCGCAAACGTTGGTCTTCCGGGCCGGTGCCGGCGATCGTCAGCGGCTGCTTCGCGCGCGCGGCCGCCCGCACCAGCGTTTCGACACCTTTGTTGCCTTGCAGCCGCCCGCAATAGACGAAGCGCTTGCCGATCGGCTGGTCGGGGCGAAACTGTTCGACATTGACGAAGTTTGGAATGTGGACGAAGCGCTCGCGCGCCCAGCCCCATTGCACCAGTTTGTCGAGCACGAACCGGCTCGGCACCACGAAGCGGTTGACGTTGCCGTCATAGAGCCGCAGCAGGCGGTGCACGAAGGTCTCGACCATGATCAGGCTGCTGAGCGCGAGCGAGTCTTTGATGCAGCGATGAACCGCGACGTTGTGAATGCGCCCGCCGCGGCAGCGCTCGCACGGCCCGTTCGCGGCCATCATGGTATAGGCCGGGCAGGCAAGCTTGAGATCGTGCACCGTCATGACCACCGGAATGCCGGCTTCGCGCAGGCTCGGCAGGATCGACGGCGAGAGGTGATGATAGATGTTGTGCGCATGCGCGATGTGCGGGCGTACCTGCCCGAGCAACGCGCGCATCCGCTTGCGCGCCTGCAGCGAGAAGATCACCCGCTGGGCATGCAGCAGCTTGGTTCCCAGGCCGTAGCTGCGGCCGAACTCGATCTCGTCGGGAAAGTAATCGGCCCACGGCGTCGGCAGATTCTGCGGATGACGCATCGCGAAGGGAACGACCTGCCAGCCGGCGCCCTCGAACAGGCGGTTCTGCTCGAGAAAGACCACCTCGGCCCCGCCGCGCGGATAGAAATAATTATTGATCGAGAGCAGGCAGGGCTGAGACGGCATCAGGCGGTCTCCCCGGGATATTCCGCGGCAGTTTGAAAGCGCAGTCCGATGACCGCCGCCGCCGTCATGAACCATACGACGCTGCCGTTGTTGAAAAGCTCGGACTCGAAGCCGGACAGGTAAAGCCCGAACAGCCATATCTGAACGAACATCATGTTGAGCGCCCGGTCGATCCCTTGCGCCGGCGTGCGCAGGTGATCGATGAACGGCTGGACGAACGCCCAGCCGAGTGCCAGCGCCAGGCCGACGAGGCCGGTCATCACCGCGATATTGACATATCCGTTGTGCGCGTCGCTCGCCCGATACCCCCAGGATTCCGTCCACGTCCAGGAGTTCACCAGCTCGCTCGTGCCCCAGAAGGCCTGGTAGCCGAAGCCGACCAGGGGGCGCTGCGCGATATGGTCGAGCGCGAATTCCCAAATGTCGTTGCGGCCGGTAAACGTCGGGTCCGAGATCAGCTTCTCGACCACCGCATAGATCGCGTCCGAAGCGACGGATCCGATGGTCAGCAGGCAGATCATCACCGGAACGCTGATGGCGATGATGAATTTCAGGGTCGGACTGCGCAGCTTCACCATGATGACGCTGAAAAGCAGAGCCAGCGGCAACAGCATGATCGGCGACTTCGACTCGGTAAAAAAGAGGAAGACGGCGGCGAGCGCGACGATGAGCGACCCGAGCACGCGACTGAAAGTGCGGAAGATATAGATCCCCGAGATGACGAAAATGCTCATGCCGGCGCCGGCGCCGTTCTTGTGGGCGAAGAAGCCGCGCCAATTTCCGGCAAGCTGGGGTTCGGCGATGTCGGTCGCCTGGTGGATCGAGAGGCCGGGGGCGAAAATCACGCCGGCATAGCAAAGGATCAGAACAACAAGCGAGCCGAACGTCAGCATCCGCACGAAGTGGGTTCGGTCCTGCGGCAGCAGCAAAAACATGGCTGCCTGGAAGATCACGAAACTTGCGAGCACCACCCGGCGCGCCGCTAACCCGGGATGCGCCGAAAGGATTGCGGAGCAGGCGAACCATACGAAAGTCAGCACCAGGATCGGGGTGATCGCCTTGAGAACCAGGCGCAGCCTTTTCGCGAATGCGAAGCCGGCCAGCGTGCCCGTCGTGATTACCGCGAGGACCTGGCTGATCAGGTTTCCCTCGGCCTCCGGCTGAAGCGCGCTCGGGTCGGACAGGTCGGGAAATGGGTGTGCGGTCAGCCAAAGCTGAAAAAACACCGCCATAAACAAGACGGTGCGAACGAGGCGCTCGTTTCCCGCGGCGTCGAGCGCGCGAGAACCCCAATCGTCGAGCGGGACGCTGGTCATCGGTGCGACGTGGACCGCGGCGGTGCCGCGTGCGCAGGTGGAGCTTGCTCGAGGTGCGGCGCCTGCAGGACGCTGCTCGCAATCCAGGTTGCGGGCTCGATCCGCGGCCGCAGTATTCCGAGCCAGGAGCAGAAAGAGAATACGTTCCATGCCGAAACGGAATAGAGGGCGAGACGCAGCGAGCGCCAGCGCAGCCACATGACGGCGAACGGAAGCAGCAGAATCGCGCCGGCAGCCAGCCCGGCAGGCCACCCGCTCAACGCGACCAGGGCGGACCCAAACGCAATCCACCAGCCGGTCACAAGCAGCCACATCAGGCACTGGCGATCTTTGCCGAGGATGAACCAGAAGTGCCTTCGCCCGATTGCTGCCCGCAGCAGTTCGCCGAGCGCGAAGGCGTTGCGGTTGGAGACGCGGCGCAACAGGAGGCGATACGCGCTGCCGGTGTGCGGATAATGATCGACGATCGGAAGATCGACCTTGGTCAGCGTCCAGCCGGCGGCATGCAGGCGCGCGCCGAGATCGAATTCCTCGGCGCCATGCAAGTTTCGATCGGTCAAATAGCCGATCGATTCGATCGCGCTGCGACGATAAAGCCCGCTGCTGTTCAGTCGCGTGACAAAGCCGACGCGCCGGTCGGAATCATGCCGTTTGACGCGCTGTTCGTATTCCTCATTGTCGACTTCGCGATCGTAGACCGCGCCGCCCACGCCGGCGAGCCGTGGATTTTGCCGCAAGGTTTCGAGGGCGACGGGGAGGAACTGCGGATAGAGCCGCATGTCGCCGTCGATCAGCAGCAGATATTCGCCCCGGCTGTACTGAAAACCGAGCTGAGGGCCGGCCCCGCACGATCGATCTTCAATTCGGTCGAGCCGGACGATGACGATCGGATATTGCCGCGCGATCTCCATCGTGCGGTCGGTCGAGCCGGCATCGGCAAGAATCACCTCGCCGTCGATTTCACCGAGCGCGGCAAGCGAGCTTTCGATCGCCGTCGCGATGTGCCGCTCTTCGTTGAGCGCCTTGATAATGATGCTCACCAGCGGCCGCTGCTGCGCGCGATCGACATCGCGCGTGTGCGCTCCGTTCTCGCGAGCCTGCGAAGTGTCGGTCTGCAGCATCAATGGCCTCACCTGTATTCCATGGCCGCTCACATGCGGGCGACCGGATCTCCGAAGCGCGACTGGATCGCGCGATAAACGCCGTCCACCTTGCAGCGCAGCGTCGAGGGCGTGTCGTCGCCGGCAAGATGCAGGCGGGGCAGCGCATGAAGCTCGTGCGCGTGCTCAGCAAACAGTGTGCCGGCGCGCGTCGTGACCGCGGTGCGGAAGCCGACCTCGCGGCAAATCCGCGCTTCGCGCTCGCCGCAGGCCCGCGCGTGGCCGAACGGATAGGCGAAGTGGTCGATCGGCTGTCCGGTGATCTCCTGCAGAAATCGGCGGTTCTCCGCCATTTCCCATTCGACCGCCGGCGCTGGCGCCTCCGCCAGGTTGCGGTGCGTCGTGGTGTGTCCGCCGATGGTCACCAGCGGGTGACGCGCGAGGCGGCGCAGCTGCGCTTCGCTCAGCGCTTCGCGATCCACCAGCGCGCGGCAATCGATCCTGCTTTTGGCGATTGCTTCGCGCAGTTGCGTCAGCAAGCTGAAATCCTTGTGAACCATCGCCTCGATCGTTCTGAACGCGAGCCGCTTGCGGGGCAGGTCGGGGCAGTCGAAGCTCAGACTGGACGCGGGCAGTTCGATCCGATCGTAGGAACGCACCAGGGCGGCGAGGCCGAACCACCAGCCATCGATTTCGCGGGTGACCATTCCCGTCGTTACGAAGACGGCGAACGGAGCGCCGAACCGCTCCATGACCGGGAGCGCGCGCGTCAGGTTGTCGGCGTAACCGTCGTCGAGGGTGAAACAGGCGAACGGGCGCGGATCGTTCTCGCCGAGCCGCCGGACCGCCTCGTCCAAACTGACAAAGTCCAGCCCTTCATCGCGCAGCCACCCCAACGCCCATTCCAGCCGGTCCGTGGAGCAGCGTAGCGTGTAATCGGGATAGAACGCGTCGTCATCGACCACGCTGTGCAGCGCGAAGATCATGCCGCGCCCGCCGTAGCGCGCGGCAACGAGGCGGCTCAATCCGCTGAAGTGCGCGCCGACCGAGACTGCCGTTCTGACAAGAGGAGGCATGGTTTGTTTCTGATTCACTGTCGTCATCGCCCGCGAAAGCGGGCGATCCAGTAATCAACACTCCATCGCAAAGCGGGAGAGTCGTGGTTACTGGATGCCCCGCTTTCGCGGGGCATGACGAGTGAGAGTGTGGCGCCGGTCGTCACACCTCGCTCGGAATCGGCACGGCGGTTGGCAGCCGCGGGCGGCGGAGCAGCTCGACCAGATAAGCAAGCCCGATGCCGCCCAGCATGCCGAGCAGCAGCAGTGTCGGCAGCAGCACCATCCGGCGCGGCGGCCAGCTGCGGCCCTGCGGCGGCTCGGCGTCGGAGAGAAGCCGCACGTTCGCCGTGTCGAGGCGCTCCTGCTCGCGAATTTCCCGCGTGCGCACGAGGAACGACTCGTAGACCGCCCGGCTCGCTTCGGCCTCGCGCTCGAGCTCGCGCAATTTGACGAAGGCGAGGCCGGTGTCCATGGCCCGTTGTTTGAGCGTCGCGAGATTGGTTGCCAGCGCCGTCTCATTGGCGAGCGACCGCTCGTAGTCGATGCGGCTCGCCTCGGCGATCCGTGCGATCTCGTCGCCGATTTGCTGTTGCGCCCGCGCGAGTTGCGCGCGCGCCTCGATCACGCGCGGATGACGCGGCCCAAGCTCCGCCGTGAGGTTCGCCTCCTGTCGCGCGATCGTGCCGTATTGATCGCGCAGCAGCCCGAGCGTCGTGGACTGGACCGCTTCGGGAATGCCGCCTTGATCGAGCTTGCCGCGCCGCAACGCCAGCACCTGCTCATACTTCGCCTTGGCTTCGGCCGCCCGCGCCCGCGCCGTGATCAGCTGATTGTTCAGCTCGGTGAGCTGCTGGTCGTCGACGAGGCGCCCGCTCGCGTTGACGATGTTGTGTTGCGCCTTGTACTGCTCGACCTGCTCCTCGGCCTGGGTGAGGCGTTCCCGCTGTTCGTTCAGGCGCGCGCCGAGCGAGTCGGTTGCTCGCCGTGCCGCCTCCGCGCGCGCGTCCGCCTGCTCGTCGAGATAGGCGGCGCCGATCCCATTGGCGATCCGCGCGGACTTTTCCGGGTCGGAGGTTTCGACCGTGAGGTCGACGACATACGTCCGCTCGGTGCGCTTCGCCGTTATGTTTCGCTGCAATTGCCGAATGACGTTGATCTCGGGATCGACGGTCAAGCTCTGGCCCGCCTGCGCCCCCACGGCCGCGCGCAATGCCGCAACAAAACCGGGGAGGTTCAACCCGGCGTGCTGAAACTCCGGGTCGTCGGTGAGATGCTCGCTGCGCACGACGCGACGAAGAACCCGATCGGAGATGAGGACGCGGGTTTCTGTTTCGACCTGCATAACGTTGGCGTCGGGCGTCTGCGCCGCCGGCAGCACCGATTTCTCGACGAGCTTGAGATCGGTCGGTCCGATCAGGATCTGAATGGTGGCGCGGTAATGCGGTGTGACGGCTACCTCCACCGCTGCGGCGGCAAACAGCGCCGCGAGCATCCCGCCCAGGACATATCTCTTGTTCCGTCGCAGGAATGTCCAGGTCTCGTCGAGCAGCGCACGCACCGGGTTGTCGCGTTCCGTGACGGAGAGCGGCGGCGGTGTCGGGACGGCCCGGATGATGTTGCTCTGCTCTTTGGGCTTCGGATTAATAAACATTGCACGCTCGTTTTGCAGAGGGTCCGCGAACGGAGGAGACATTGCCGCGCGGCGTCTGCGCCAGCCGGCGGCAAAGCCTGACCCATAAGGCCACAGCGAGCACGGCAGGTCCATTGCGGCTAATTGGAAACAAAAACTTTCATGAACGAGTAAGGTTAACAGACGCTCCGGGCCGCGCATTTCGTCGCAGCTAACGCGAACCCGTCGAATCCATTGGGCGGTTAGGTTAACGGCGGATTTCATTCGACCCCGCGCGCCTTTCCGGCAAAGATTTTGTTGTTCCTTGGTCTCCCACGAGGCGCCCCTGTGAGTTACGACGACCCGCTCACGCAAACCGATTTTGCCGCGTTCCGGCCGAACGCCGAGGTGGTGCGGTATCTCGAGCTGACGCGCGAGCGTCTGGGGCTGCGGCGCGACCAGATGAACGTGCTCGATTGGGGCAGCGGGCGCGGGGAATATGTCGCGTGGCTGCGTGATGCGGGCTACAACGCCTTCGGCGCGGAAATCCGCCAGGAGGCCGCCGACCGCGGCAAGGAATTGCTCGAGGCGCGCGGCCACGACTACGCGCGCGTGATCACGACCATTCCGGCCACCGGCGAGACCGACCTGCCGGCGGATTTCTTCCATTTCGTTTTCACCCACTATGTCCTCGAACACGTCGCCGACATCGACGCGGTGACGAAAGAGATCGCGCGCGTGACCGCGCCGGGCGGCTGTGGTTTCCACGTCTATCCCGGCAAGCTGCGGCCGATCGAGCCGCATCTGTTCATGCCGTTCGTGCATTGGCTGCCGAAAAATCCGACGCGCAAGTGGGCGATCGCCGCCTGCCTCGCCTGCGGGATCGAACCGCGCTGGGGCTGGCTCGCGGCCGCCGGCTTCGGCAGCAAGGCGCAGGCGTATTATGATTTCGTGATGAACGAGACGTTCTATCGCACGTTCCGCGAGGTGCGTCACAGCTTCAGCAAAGTGGGCTTTGTCGTCACGCCCGTTTCGGCCGAGCATCCGGCGCTGCGGCGCCTCGCCGTGCTGCCGTCGGCGCTGCGAAAGTTCGCTGTCGAGCTGCCGGTGATGATGTTTCAGACCGTCGAAATCATCGTCCGCAAGCCGCAAGTGTCCCGTCTGTGACGGCAAATGTCATGCGGGCCGGCCGGCATTTCGTTTTTGTTGCCGCCGCGCTCGCCGTCGCCTTGATTCAGTTACATGCGGCTAAGGCCCAGGATGCCGTCCCGAGCGGCTTTCACCGCGGGATGGGCATGAGCCATGTGATGGCGTGGGCGTCCCTGGAGCCGGCCCCATCGAAAAACTTCGTGTTTCCGCCGTTTTCATATCCTGACGCCACCTTTATCGCCGAACTGACCGAACTGCACCGCGCCGGCTTCGATTTTGTCCGCTTCGCAGTCGATCCCGGTCCGTTTCTCCAGTGGCACGATGCGCGGCGGGATTTTCTCGATCGCATGCTGATCGACCGGGCGCGGCAGATCCTCTCCTGCGGCCTTTCGGTCATCGTGGACTTTCACCCGAGCGACATGCATCCGGATTATCTCGGCGACAAGATCGCCGCCGGGCCGGACGCGCCGTTGTTCAAGGAATATTTGCGCCGGCTGGCGCGCACCGCCGCTTCGCTCGACGCGCTCAAGTCTCCGCGCGTGGCGCTCGAGATCATGAACGAGCCGCCGCCGCGTGAGCGCGTGTGGCGGCCGATGCTCGACGCGGCTTACTCGACCGTCCGCCAAAGCGCTCCCAGCCTGTTGCTGGTGCTCGACGGCGGCGAGGACGGCAACCTCGACGGTACCATGCAACTCGACGGGTTCGAGGGCGACCCGAACATTCTGTTCTCGTTTCATTACTATCGGTCGTGGCAGTTCACCCATCAGGGCCTCGCCGGCCATGCCGCGCAATATCTCACTGACGTGCCGTATCCGGCCCGCGCGCGCCCGATCGGGGAAAGCGTCGCGGCGACCGCAGCCACCATTGCGCGCGCCACTCTGGCGCCGGCGCAGAGGCAACAGGCGGAGGCAGCGGCGCGGCGGGCGCTGGAAAGCTACCGCGCTTCGTCCTTCGACCGTGCGGTGATCGCGGATGACTTCGACAAAATGGCGCGCTGGGCGCGCGGCCATTCCGTGCCGATGCAGCGCGTGATCCTGGGCGAGTTCGGGGCCATGAACAACGCGCAGCGCGCGCTCGCGACGCGCCAGGACGAGCGGTTGCGCTGGATCGCCGATGTCCGCCGGGAGGCCGAGGCGCACGGCTTCCCTTGGGCCGCCTGGGTCCACAGCGGCAGCATCGGTTTTTCTTTGGTGAAGCACGCGGGCAGCCCGGAAATCGACCCGGCCACGCTGAGCGCCCTTGGGCTGGAGTAGGGCGCGCCCTCGTCATTGCGAGCGAAGCGAAGCAATCCAGGCAGTACGTCACGCCCTCGATTGCTTCGTCGCCTTTCGGGCTCCTCGCAATGACTTAGCTATCTCTCTCCTCAGCGTGCGTCGCTGAAGCTCCGCTAAAACTAGATCAAGCGAGGAATCTTCTCTCTCGGGAGCATAGATTTCGTTCAGTTTCGCGGTGACAAGCTGGTCGTCATGCTTTTTAATCATCGCAGCCGGATACCCCACCGCGTTACGAAATCAAGCCGGCACGGGAATTTATTTCGCCGCCGCCAGCACGGGCGACGATGTGCGCACAAAGAGCTGCCCCAGCCAATTCGCCATCAGGCGCTCGGCGGCCGGGCGCCAGCGGGCGTGCATCGTCTCTTCCGCGCAATGCGGGAACGCCTCGATCAGCGCCTCGCGCCGGTCGGTGAGCGCCCGTACGCGAAAGTCCGCCAGCCGCCGCGCCGTGCCTTCATCGAAATAATCGTGCGGCATCGCCGGATACGTCTCCCGCTCGCCGCGCAGGAAGCGCCGCACGTCGCGCCGGTATTCGCTCATCAGCGTGCGCGCCTCGTATTCCGGATGGCCGTGAAAGAACACGAACAGGCTGTTGCTTTGCCGGGCGAACATGTCCACCCCGGCCGCATCGGAACGCGTGAGAATGGTGTATCCGGCCGCGCGCAGCTCTTGCTCGCGCAATTCGTTCCAGCGCGAATGAGGAATCTCAACGCGCGCGGGAAGGCCCCGCATGAGCGGGTGGTCCGCGGTCACAGTGGAGGTGAAGACCCCGAAGGATTTTTCCGCGAGCGCGTGGCGCGCGATGCCGTCCATGTGGAGCACCGCCGCGTGGGCGGCGAGACACGACCAGATGGTCGAGCGCGTGTTCGTGTCCGCCCAATCGGCGATTCTGGCAAGCGTGCGCCAATACGGCTCGGCGCGCAGATCGGGCGTGCGCGGCTCGTTGCCGGTGACGATCAGGCCGTCGAGGCGGCTCTCCCACAATTCGTCGATCGGTGCATATTGCAACTCGACGCGCTCGCGCGCCGCGCCGGCGCGTGCGATCTCGGGCACATAAAATAGTTTCACGCGGACGCGACGCTCGCCTGCTGCCGCCTTGAGCAGTCCGATGAATTGCCGTTCCGTCTGCTCCAGCGCCGCGTCCGGCATGTTGTTGACGAGGCCGATGTCGATGGCGTCTGGCTGGGCCATGCGCGGTCGCGTGAGGGCACCCCGCGTGCGCCGCTGCGCAACGGTAGGAATTCCCGAACGCGATGGAGTCTCGTCCAGCGATACACGCATGAGGAAGCCCTATTCCGCCGCCACCATCGTTCGCTGCTCCGCCGCCGCCAGCGCCTGGTCGAGGTCGCCGATGATGTCGTCGATGTGCTCGATGCCGATGCTCAGCCGGATCATCTCCGGCTTCACGCCGGCCTTGAGCTGCTCCTCCGCCGACATCTGCCGGTGCGTGGTGGAGGCGGGATGGCAGGCGAGCGACTTGGCGTCGCCCATGTTGACCAGCCGCTTGATCACCTTGAGCGCGTCGTAGAATTGTTTGCCCGCCGTAAAGCCGCCGCGCATGCCGAAGGTGAACAGCGAGCAGGCGCGGCCGCCGAGATACTTGTGCGCCAGCGCGTGGTACGGGCTGTCGGCGAAGCCGGAATAATTGACCCAGGCGACGCGCGGATCGTTGCGCAGGAACGCGGCCGCCTTGGACGCGTTCTCGACGTGGCGTTCGACCCGCAGCGCCACGGTCTCGATGCCTTGCAGCAGCAGGAAGGCGCTCAGCGGCGAGAGCACCGCCCCGGTGGTACGCTGAAACACGCTGCGGCATCGCGCGGCGTAAGCGGCATCGCCGAAATGATCGACATAGATGAGGCCGTGATAGGATGCGTCCGGTTCGTTGAACATCGGGAAGCGGCGCTTGTGCGCCCGCCACGGGAAGTTGCCGCTGTCGACGACGATGCCGCCCAGCGTCGTCCCATGCCCGCCCATGAATTTGGTGAGCGAATGCACGACCACGTCGGCGCCGTGCTCGAACGGGCGCAGCAGGATCGGCGTCGCCACGGTATTGTCGACGATCAGCGGGATGCCGTGCCGGTGCGCGACCTCGGCGAGCGCGGCGAGATCGCAGATGTTGCCGGCCGGATTGCCGACGCTCTCGCAGAACACCGCCTGCGTGTCGTCGTCGATCAGGCTCTCGATCGCGTCGGGACTGTCGGAGGCGGCAAACCGCACGGCGAGCCCCTGCTGCGGCAGGATGTGCGCGAACAGCGTGTGCGTCGTGCCGTAGAGCTGCGGCACCGAGACGATGTTGGCGCCGCGGCGGGCGACGTTGAGGATGGAGTAATAGAGCGCCGCCTGGCCGGTGCTGGTGGCGAGCGCCTCGACGCCGCCTTCGAGCGCGGCAACGCGCTCTTCGAGCACCGTGGTGGTCGGGTTGCTGATGCGGCTGTAGCGGTGGCCTTCGACTTCGAGATTGAACAGGGCGGCGCCGTGATCGGCGCTGTCGAACGCGTAGGCGACGGTCTGATAAATCGGAACCGCCACGGCGCGCGTGGTCGGCTCGACCTCATATCCGCCGTGGATTGCGATCGTCTCGGGTTTCATCGGGCACCTGCTTTGACGGGGCGGCGAAATGGGACAGCACGCTTGTCCGAGAAGGCCGCTGCAAAGCCTGTGCCGCTGCGCTTGTCCTAAGCGTCGGCCGGCGCGTCTTCAACAAAACGGCGGAGTTCCCGCGCAATAACCTTAATACGGGAGATGTGGTGGGGCCGCGCATTTACCATGCGGCCACTCGTTATTTGCTGTTCGAACGGACGCGCGGCAGACCTGATCGATGGATACCAAAACCGACGCCAGGCCGGCGCCTGCCGGCGCCAGCGTTGCCAAGGACTGGCTGCGCGCGCTGGAATTGACCGGCAAGATCGCCGCGCGCCCGACGCACACGCTCACGCATATCGTCGATGAGATGGCGCAGCGGAATGGCGGCGCGCCCGCGCTGCTCTCGCACGATACCTGTTTCGATTATCGCACGCTCGCCGGCCGCGCCGCTCGCTACGCCCATTGGGCGCTGGGCGAGAACATCGCCAAGGGGGACGTCGTCGCGCTGCTGATGCCCAATTGTCCCGACTACTTGGCGATCTGGCTCGGCATCAGCCGTATCGGCGGGGTCGTCGCGCTCCTCAACACCCATTTGACCGGCCCGGCGCTCGCCCACTGCATCAACATCGTCAATCCCAAGCACGTGATCGTGGCCGCGAGCCTCACGGATGCCTTTGCGTCCGCGCAGCCGCATCTCGCTGAGGGGGCGAAAATTTGGGCGCGCGGCGCCGGCACGCACGGTTGGTCGCGCATCGATGAAGTCCTCGAACGGTTGCCGGCCGAGCCGCCGTCAGCCGATCGCCACGCGCTAGTCACGATCGATGACCTCGCGCTGCTGATCTACACGTCCGGCACTACCGGCCTGCCGAAGGCGGCCAACATCGACCATGGCCGCCTGCTCATGTGGAGCTATTGGTTCGCCGGGCTGATGAACACGCGGCCGGACGACCGCATGTACAACTGCCTGCCGATGTATCACAGCATCGGCGGCGTCGCCGCGATCGGCGCGGTGCTGGTCGCCGGCGGCTCGGTGTTCGTGCGCGACAAATTTTCCGCACGGCAATTCTGGGACGACGTGGTGCGCTGGGACTGCACCCTGTTCCAGTATATCGGCGAGCTGTGCCGTTATCTCGTTAAGGCCGCGCCGCACCCGCTCGAGCGCGCGCACCAGCTGCGCCTCGCCTGCGGCAACGGACTGCGCCTCGACGTGTGGGAGGATTTCGCGGCGCGCTTTCGCATTCCGCGCATCCTCGAGTTCTACGCGTCGACCGAAGGCAACGTCACCCTGTTCAACGTCGAGGGCAAGCCGGGCGCGATCGGCCGCGCGCCGTCGTTCCTGGCGCATCGGCTCCCGGCGGTGCTGGTGAAATTCGACGTCGCGACCGGCGCGCCATTGCGCGACGCGGGCGGCTTGTGCGTGAAATGCGCGGTGAACGAACCGGGCGAGGCGCTCGGCCGCATCGGCAGCGGCAGCGGCGACATCGGCCGCCGCTTCAACGGCTACACCAGCGCCGCGGAAACCGAGAAGAAGATCCTGCGTGACGTGTTCGAGCCGGGCGACGCCTGGTTCCGCACCGGCGACCTGATGCGCCGCGACGACAAAGGCTTCTTTTATTTCGTCGATCGCATCGGCGACACCTTCCGCTGGAAAGGGGAAAACGTCGCGACCTCCGAAGTCGCGGCGGCGCTTTGCGCGTTCGATGGCATCGTCGATGCGGCGGTCACCGGCGTGCAAATTCCCGGCTGTGACGGCAAGGCCGGCATGGCCGTGCTGGTCGCCGATGGTCCACTCGATCTCACGGCGCTTCACCGGCATCTCGCCGAGCGGCTGCCGTCCTACGCGCGCCCGTTGTTTGTGACCATCCGCCGCGAACTCGATATCACCAGCACCTTCAAGCACAAGAAGGCCGCCGGCCTCAGTTACGATCCTGAGAGTAATCCCGACCCCATTTATTTCAACGATCCCGACCGCGACGCCTTCGTTCGTTTGGATACGGAACGCTACCAGCGTATCTGTAGCGGCGAGCTGCGTTTGTAGGACTAAACACCGCTCGGGATCGTCATTCCGGGGCCCGAGCGAAGCGAGGGAGCCCGGAACCCATGAACACGGACCGAGCCCATTTTGGCCGACTTGTGTTCATGGGTTCCGGGCTCGCGCCTTCGGCGCGCCCCGGAATGACGTCCGGGTAATTGCCAAAGATTACGCCGTGCTCCCCGCGTCCACCGTCATCACCGTGCCGGTGATGTTCTTCGCGCCGTCGCCGAGCAGGAACGCGACGGTGCCGGCGACGTCCTCGACTTCGGGCAGCCGGCGCAGCGCGCTGCGCCGCGCCACCCGGGCGCGCTGGTCGTCGTCGAGGCTCTGCGTCATGTCGGTGCTGATGAAGCCGGGCGCCACCGCGTTGACGTTGACGCCGAGCTGGCCGACTTCGCGCGCCAGCGAGCGGGTGAAGCCGATCATCGACGCCTTGGTGGCGCCGTAGACCGAGAGCCCGCTGTAGCCGGTGAAGCCGATGATCGAGGCGACGTTCACCAC
>JAFAUQ010000130.1 GCA_019243195.1 Hyphomicrobiales bacterium | reverse complement strand
TTCGAACACTCAGATCAGCGCCGCAGCGAGCTCCCGGTCTGGCTCCATCGTTACAATTGGCACAGACCTCATGCTAGCTTGGCCAAACGAACACCCATCAGCCGCCTCGGCCTGACCGGGAATAACCTCTTGCAGACTCACAATTAGGGGGCTAAAACTCGCGGCCGAGCTTGCGGTCGAGCGAGCAGGCGCCGCCGCCTCGAATGAGGAAATAAAGCGCGACGAAGCCGAGCAGAAGCGAGTATTCGAAGCCGCCGGCAGTCCAGAAGAACCCCTTGGCCGAGGTGACGTAGATGGCGTTGAGCATGAAGATGAATACCGCGAGCGCCGCCACCCGCGTGAACAGGCCCAGCACCAGCAGCAATCCGCCGAGCGCCTCGGTCAACCCGACGACGATCGCCCAGAACAGGCCCGGCTTGTAGCCGATGTTGGCGAAGATGGTGGCGAAGCGTTCGAGGCCGGCGCCACCGAACCAGCCGAACAGCTTCTGGCAGCCGTGCGGAATGAGGATCGCGCCGAGCGCGATGCGCAGGGCTGCCTCCACGCACGGCGAGAACCGCTGGTAGATCGGGCCGAGCGCGGGAATGAACAGGCGCGGTGAATTTTCAGGCATCGTCTCCCCCCATCGCAACCGGACAGCTCCGGTCCCTTGTTGCCGAATGTTGGACTCAATCTGCGGCCCGCCGCAAGCGGTTAGACTCGCGTCCCGGTGAACTGCCGCTTGAACGCGGGCATCACCTCCCGCGCGAAGAGCTGCAGCGAGCGGGCAGCGTCGGTGAATTTCATCGTGCCGAACACCATCTGGCCGAGCAGATAATTGATCCCGGTCTCGCGCTGGAGGTCTTTCAGATAATCCCGCACCATCGCCGGAGTGCCGGCGATGCCGTGCCCGATCGCCTGCAGCTCCTCGAAGGTCTTCGGATAGATGCCGGCGAGCACGAAATCGACTTGCGAGCGTTCCCACAGAAAGCCGATCGCTTCGCGCCAGGGCCGATACGCTTCGCGCGCGATGCGCTGCGCCTCCGCATCGGTATCGGCGACGACGATGTGGCGCGTGATGCCGATCATCGGCAGGTCGTCGCCCTTGCGGCGGAGTTCGCCCCATTCCTTGCGGTAACGGATGGAAATGTCGCGGGCGCGCGCGGCCGGCCCGAGCGAGACCACGTTGACGCTACGCGGCGCCGCCCAGCCGATCGCCTCCGGGTTGGGGGCGCCGTACCAGATCGGCGGATGCGGCCGCTGCACCGGCTTTACCGTGATGACGAAATCCTTCAACTGATAGAACTTGCCCTCGAAATTGAGCACGTCCGCTTCGCAGGCGCGCATCAACACTTCGAAAGCTTCGTGATACATCGCCCGCGCGGTCGCCGGATCGGCATCGACCCCGTAGCGCGCATGTTCGAGCAGCGCGCCACCGCGCCCGACCCCGAGCATGAGCCGCCCGCCGCTCATGTGGTCGAGCATGCAGATTTCTTCGTAGAGCCGCAGCGGATGATGCAGCGGCAGCACGTAGACCAGCGGGCCGAAGCGGATGCGGCGCGTGCGCTGCGCCACCGCCGCCAGAAAGACGCTCGGACAGGGCACGGTGCCGAGCGGCGTCGCATGGTGCTCGGCGAGGTGATAGCCGTAGAAGCCCTCCGCTTCGAGCAGCTCGACGAGCTTGATGCGCTCCTCGAATTGCTCCGCGCGCGGAGAGCCGTTGTCGTCCACGTGATCGAACAGGCCGAAGCTGAGCATGCAGATCGCGTAACCGCGCGCGCCATCCGCGTCAATGTCATTGCGAGGAGCCCGAAGGGCGACGAAGCAATCCAGGACAGCACGCACGACCCCTGGATTGCTTCGGCCCTGCTGGCCTCGCAATGACAAAATTCACTATCCGCGCGGGTTGCGCATGACGAAGCAATGGCCGCCCGCGGCGCGCAGGCCGGCGCACAGCTTGTCGGCTTCGCCGCGCGTGCCGACCCCGGCGCGCACCTGATAAAAGGCGCTGGTCCCGCGGGTGAGCAGCCGCGCGTGAATGATCATCGGGTCGTGGCCGGCGAGCACGGTGCGGTACTTGCGCTCCATCTCCGCGTAGATCGCGAGCGCTTTCCCGCGCGAGAAGCCGGCGCTCAGCTGCACGCCCCACGGTCTCGCGACGCCCTCCGCCACGTGCCGTTCCAGTTCCGCCACGAAGGTATTGGGCGCGCGTTTGATGATGACGTTGAGGTCCTTGCATGGCGGCGCCGGCGGCGTGTGTTGTTCGCGCGGCGTTGCGCCGAGGGCCGCCCATTCGTCGGCGCCGCGGCCGGTCACCGCCGCGACGTAGTTGCGCGTTTCGCGCGGCAGGAGGCGGCGCCCGGCAAGCCAATCGCGGATCCGCTGCGGGCCGGCGTTGTAGGCGGCGGCGGCGAGCCCGAGGTTGCCGAACTGATTGCGCAGGTCGCGCAGGAACTCCGCTGCCTTGGGCAGCGCCTCGACCGGATCGAACGGGTCGAGCACGCGGCGTTCCGCGGCGGTCCCCGGCATGAATTGGCCGATGCCCTTTGCGCGCTCACCGCCTCGCGTGAGCGGGCCGACCGCGTTCGGATTGTAATGGCTCTCGCGCCAGATCACGCGGGCGAAGAACTCGACCGGCAGCCCGTTGGCGGCGGCGGCGGATTCGATCAGCAGGCAGATGGATTCGGTCGCTTCGGTCGGCGCCGGCGCGGGGGTCTCTTGCGCGGGCGCGGGAGTTTGTTGCTCGTCACCTGGGGGCGCTTCTTCCTTAGGGCTTTCTTGTGCGACGGCGGCAGAGGTCAGCGCGAGCAACACAATTGTAGCCCGCAAGGAGCAAAGCGTAATGCGGGGAATGAATACGCAACCAAATCGCATTTCCGGCGACCGACTGGTTCGGCGGGGTACAAGTTATACCAGAATGCGTCAAAACAGCTTTAGTTGCCGGTCTTCGGTCGGGCGCCGCAGGGGCTCTGCGTGCTGGTGCCGCAGCAGCTCGGCCTCGATATCGCCGAGGAACGGCGACGGCGCGAGCGTGCGCAATTTGCCGCGCCACAGGCGCTGTTTGGCACGCGAAAGGATCAGCCGGTCCTTGGCGCGCGTCATGCCGACGTAGAACAGCCGGCGCTCCTCGGCCATCGCGGCTTCATCGCGCGCGCCCCAGGTGAGCGGCAGGATGCCGTCCTCTAAGCCGACGATGAACACGACGGCGAACTCGAGGCCCTTCGCGGCATGCAAGGTGATGAGCGACACGCGGTCGGCGCGCGGGTCAAGAAAGTCCGCGTCGGTCGCGAGCGCGATCGCGTCGTTGAAGCGCGCGCGGTTGCCGCCGCATGTTTCCGAGAGCGCGGTGAGCCGCGCCAGCGCCGCCGCGATTGCGGCCGAATCGGCACCCTTGCGATGACGCAGCCGCGCCGCCGCGACCTCGACGGCCACCGCGAGCGGCTCTTCGTCGGGCGCGATCTCCGCCAGCAGCGCGCGGACCGCGGGGTCTTCAGCAAGGCGGCGCTGCGAGCCGGTCTTGAACGGAATGCCGGCGCGCCCCAGCGCTTCCGCCAGCGCGTCGGTCTGCGCGTCGGTGCGGCAGAGCACGGCGATATCGGCGAAGCCCAGCACCGCCTCGGCCGGGCCGGTGACGCGGCCGCCGTCGATGGCAAAGAAGCTCGAGCCGCCGATCAGCCGCTCGATCGTCGCCACCACGAACTCGGCCTCGGCGCGCTCGCTCGCGGCGGCGTGGATGGCGATGCGCTCGCGCATCTCGCGCACCAGCGCGAGCGCGTCGTCGGACGACGCGATCACCTGGGCGGAGGCCGTCACGATCGTGCCGGTGGAGCGATAATTGCGCCGCAGCTTGACGACGGCCGCCCCCGGGTAGTCGCCGGCGAAACGGGTGAAGCACGCCGCGTCGGCGCCGCGGAAGCCGTAGATTGCCTGGTTAGGATCGCCGATGACGCAGACGTTGCTGCCGGGCGGTGCGAGCAATTGCGTCAGCCGATACTGCTGCTCATCGACGTCCTGAAACTCGTCGATCGAAATGAAACGGAAGCGTTCGCGCCAGCGCGCGGCAAGCGCCTCGTCGGCCGCGAGCGCCGCGACCGGCAGCGCGACGAGATCGTCGAAATCGACTGCATTTTTTTCGCTGAGGCTGCCGCGATACGCATGCATCGGGCCGGCGATGTCCGCGGGCGGCGCCGCTTGCGTGCGCTTCGCTTTCGAGATGGCGCGCAGCAGCCGCTCCGCCTTGCGCTCCGGCGCCGCGAGCGTCTCGGCGAGCACCGCCTTGCGTTCGGCTTCGCCGATGATGCGGAATCCTGGATTGAGTCCGGCCGCGCCGGGGTCAGCGCGCAGAATCGCGAGGCCGAGCGAATGAAACGTATGCACGGCGACCCGGGCGGCGGCGTCCGGAATCAGTTCGGCCAGGCGCGCGCGCATTTCGCCGGCAGCGCGGCGGGTGAACGTGACCGCGAGGCAGTCCGCCGGATCGACGCCGCGTTCCTTGACCAGATGGGCGATGCGGAACGTCAAGGTGCGCGTCTTGCCCGAGCCGGGGCCGGCGATAATCATCAGCGCGCCCTCGGCGCTCTGCGCTGCCGCCCGCTGCTCGTCGTCGAGGCCGGTGAGAAGGCTCGCGGGCTCCCTCTCCCCGCTTGCGGGGAGAGGGTCGGGGTGAGGGGGATTCTCAGCGGGCACAGCGGATGGATAGGCCCCCTCAACCGGCCGCTTCGCGGCCGACCTCTCCCCGCAAGCGGGGAGAGGTAAAGAGACCTCCTCCGTCGCAAACAACGCCGCGCCGCCGGCGCGGAGGTCGTGTAGCTCGCGTTCCTCAAACAAACGGATGACGCCGTATTCGCCGTCGTACCCGGCCTCGCGGATCACGCGGCCGGCGCGCAGGCGCGTAATCGCTTCGGCAAGCAGCGAGGATGAGGCGCGGGATATATTCTCGATCCGCACCCCGTCGAGGATGGCAAGTTCGGGCCCGAGCGACGCGACCAGGCGATCGTAGCTGCGCTCGACCGCCTTGCTGGCTGCGCCGGTGCCGTTGATCTCGGCCAGTACCTCGGGCAGCGGCACGAGGTTCTCGGCCTTGCCGGCGCTCGGCGGCGGTTTCGCTTCTTCTTCGCTGCGGTCGGCGAGCATCTCGACCCGGTGCAGCACGCCCACCGTCACGCGCTCGCCGCATACCGGACAGCGGCCGTCGTTCGCCAATGTCTCGCGTGGCGTCAGCCGCGCGACGCACTTGCGATGGCCGTCGAGGTGATACTTGCCCTCCTCGGGGAAGAACTCGACGGTGCCCGCATATCCGGCGCCGGTTTCGAGCGCGTGTTTGATCGCGAAATAATCCATCTCGCCGTCGAAGGCGGTAGCCTCGCGGCCGAGCTTGCCGGGCGAATGGGCGTCGGAGTTCGACACCAGGCGATAGCGGTCGAGCATCGACAGGCGCCAGTTCATCGCCGGATCGGACGAGAGGCCGGTCTCGACCGCGAAAATGTGCGGCGCGAGATCGCCGTAGCATTCGGTGATGGAATCGAAGCCCGATTGCGAGCCGAGCGCGGCGAACCATGGCGTCCAGATATGCGCCGGCACCAGGTACGCGCCGGGACCGGCTTCCAGCGTGATCTCCAGAAGGTCGCGCGAGTCGAGACCGAGGATCGGCCGTCCGTCCGACGCGATGTTGCCGATGCGCGCGAGCCGCGCCGAGATGCGATCGACGGTCGGCAAATCCGGCGCGTAGATCAGATGATGGATCTTCCGGGTTCTGTCGCCCTTTTTGTAGATGGTCGAAATTTCCACTTCGAGCATGAAGCGCACCGGCGTGCGGCACGAAGCCGGGAGCGTGCGCATGACCGCGGCTTCGATCTCGGGCGCGAGCTGGTAGAGCCCGGGCTCCGCCGGCACCAGCTTCTGTTTCAACTCCGCCGCCCAGGCCGGATGGGTGAAGTCGCCGGTCGCAACGACGGCGATGCCCTTGCGGGCGGCCCAATGGGCGAGATGTTCAAGATCGAGGTCGCGGCTCGTCGCGCGGGAATATTTCGAGTGGACGTGCAGGTCCGCGTAGAACCGCATGGAGCCCCGCTGCGCGCCGATTCGCCGACGATGATTCTAGGCCGGGCGGCGAGGGGATGCTGTCGCGGAGCGAAAGAATTGTGGGGATTAATCCCTCTCCCTGCGGGGGAGGGATGACGTCATGCATACTTATACTTCGGGGCCCAGCCGCCGGTGCCTTCGGGGATCAGGTCGAAGAAGTGCCAGATCGCGCAGAAATCGTCGCCTGGCGAGAAGCTGGTGTCCGAGACGCGATAGATTTTCCCGCCGCGCTTGTGGAACACCG
This sequence comes from Hyphomicrobiales bacterium, assembly GCA_019243195.1. Classification (GTDB taxonomy): domain Bacteria; phylum Pseudomonadota; class Alphaproteobacteria; order Rhizobiales; family Xanthobacteraceae; genus AP-16. Next base: position 22,119 of record JAFAUQ010000130.1, on the reverse strand, counting down.
ACACGCCGGGATGGTGGCCGTCCTCGCCGCGGTAGCCCATGTCGGCCGCGAACGGGCTCTTGCCGTAGGAGACCATGCGAAAGCGCCAGTCGCGCGAGGCTTTGAACTTCTCCTGCTTCTCTGGATCATCGGGCGAGGCGAGGACGAAAGCGGCGCGGTTCTCAATGTGCGGCAGGAAACCGTTGAAGCCGTCCGCCCACAAAGTGCAGTACGGGCAGCCCGCGCCCATGTTGTGGATGATGAACAGATAATCCTTGCCGCCGAACAATTGCGATAGGCGCACCGGGCCCTTGCTGGTGGCGAACTCGTAATCATCGACCTCTTCCGGCTCGCGGCTCTCCTGGATTTCGCGCATCTTCTTGCGCAAGGCGGCGATTTCGTTGCGATATCGCGCGAGCCGGCTGCCGGCGTCCCGATACTCCATGGGCTTCGTTCCTTTGCTTTCCAGCATGACCGCACAATCCTGGTCAGGCGCGGCGCGCGCGTTTGAGCCGCGGGCGCGCGGCGGTCGGGCTCGCCGCCGGCTTGCGGCGCTCGATCTCATCGAGCCAGACGGCGAGCGTATCGAACTGCGCCTGCCAATATTTGCTGTAATGGTTGACCCACACGGCCGCCTGGTAGATCGGCCCGGCGTCGAGACGGCAGCGGCTGATACGGCCGGTGCGTTCCTGGGTCACGAGGCCGGCGCGCACCAGCACCTGGATGTGGCGAGATACCGCCTGCAGGGAGATGGCGAAAGGTTCGGCAAGTTCCGACACCAGCAGATCGCGCCCGTCGAGCCGGCGCAGGATGGCGCGGCGCACCGGATCGGCGAGCGCGGCGAAAACGCGGTCGAGCGTGGCCGGATCGGGCTCCTCGGGCGTTAGGTCGGAAGCGGACATGCGAATCGGTCAATCCGAATGTTGATAATCAAGCATGCGGTTGAATATGGGTCAACGCCCAGCTGCCGCCGCGGCCGGGCTATGAAACTCGTTTCCGTTGCCGTTCTGGCGCTGGCGTTTGTCGCAGTGGAGGCGCGCGGCGCGCCGCGGTCGGACGTCCCGCTGCCGCGGCCCCGCCCGACCGACCTGCATGCGCCCAGGTCGCCGCCGCCGGAGGAGGACAAGAACGAAGCGGCCGAGAAACCGGCGGGCGACGAGGCCTGCCTCGAGCGGCTCAAGTCGGCGGGCTTCACCTTCGAGCCGGCAACACAGCACGCCGCGGCCAACCCGGCGTGCGTCATCGATACGCCGGTGAAGCTCATGGCGGTGCCGGTCGCGACGCGGGGCGCGAGCGTGCGTATGCCGGAGGAGCCGATGCTCGCCTGCCGGTTTGCCGAACGGCTCGGCCATTTCCTCGGCGACCTCGCGGCGCCGCTCATCGCCGGGCGCCTCGCGGTCGAGGTCAAAGCCGTGCGCACTGGTCCCGGCTACGAATGCCGCAACCGCAACCGCGCCGCCAACGGCCATCTGAGCGCGCACGCGCTCGGCATTGCGGTCGATGTGGCGGCGTTCGAGCTTGCCAACGGCAAGGCGCTGCCGATCAAGCCGGACGGCGACGCGCGCGGCGAAGCGGCGGTCGCGGCGGTGCGCACCGCCGCCTGCGGCTGGTTCACCACGATCCTGGGCCCCGGCTCGGATCCCGCGCACACCGATCACATGCATCTCGATATCCTCATCCACGGCTCGAGCGACCGGTATCGCATTTGCCAGTGAGGCAGGCTCGGTTGTGTGTAGCAATGAGGTAAGCTGTCCACGTGAAGCACGGCCTGCATTGGATTGATTGAGGACACACCATGGAATTCACCTGGGGTAATCTGCTCACCCTCGCGGCGACGACGGGAGTCGTCACGGCCTTACTGAATCAAGGGGTAGGCGCGCTGCGTGAGTGGTGGAGTTCGTCCAAGAAAAACACGGCGAATGCCCGATATTTGTCGCTACGCATTGCCGTGTTGCTAGAGCGATATGCGGATACGTGCTACAATGTGGCGGCCAAGATTGATCTGTATCAATCCTCACGCGGACACGACGGAGATCAGATCACCAAGGTTCCCGAAGTGCCTGATTATCCGGTTGACGATGACGGTTGGAAGCTTATCGCGCCGGACCTTTTAGGTCGATCTTTGAGTTTTCCCAACAAAGTTATCGCGAGTCAAAAAGTTGTAGATGCTGTGCCTATTTGGGGAGACCTCGACGACCTAGTTCAGCAATGCATGGAAGAAACCTTAGATCGAGGTTTAGAGGCATGGAATCTCGCGGGCGATCTCCGAAAGAGATATCGTTTCGAGCCGCAATCGCATGTATACGATTACGCAGACCACCTTCGCGAACTGAAGGATGCTGTAAGCGCGCGCCGCAAAAGACAAGAAGAGATGAGCGCAGTCAATATAGCTTAACTTTGCCTGTCAAATAAGTCAGGTCAAGGCCGCTTCTTGTTCGGTTTTTTCATGGCGCTTGGAGAGTGTTTTTCATGGCTTCTTGCGCGAGAAAGTAGGCGTTGAATAAATTTTCGATCGTCACGAACCAGTTTTGGTGTGCATTTGAAAGCGCCTCAAAAATCTCGTCGCCTAGCTTCGTCATGATCTTTAGCGCAATCACGTTATCGAATGTCGGGCTAAGGCACAGCAGACAGGACGATATTTGATTTAACGATCGGATAGCACCAAAACCAGGCTCGGCGAGCCCGGCATTGCTGGGTCCGGCGAGAAGCATTTCTGATTCGCCAATTATACCAAGCTTAAAGAAAGTACCCTTCGCGTCCGCATGGATATTGTGGCTCGCCAGTCGGTAGTATGGAGAGAGGTGATCCAGTCGTAATGAATGTTCGCGATCGTTGGATTCGCCTTCTTGAGGTGCTTGCTAGCCCAACCGCGCGGATTTCTGAATTCTTGACCAAATCGTTCTATGGTATTGCTATACACGTCCTCGATTTTTTGAAGTTCTTTCGGCGTAAGTGGCTCCTCACCAAGACGGGTTCGGAATTGCTCATATTGCAATGCCGCTCTCCGAGTTTCGACGATTTCATGGGCGATGTACCGTTCGGCAAGCTCATCGCCGTGCTCGCTTATAAGTAGCGACACGGCGGCGATTTCATGAAGCGTTCGCCAGCGAGCCATGGCACCATCAGCGAATCCGTTACTCAGAAGGCAGATCATTTCCTCGGCGATCTGGCACGCCCGCGCGTGTAACCTAGTCAATACGTAAAGCATTTTTGGCGCGTGAAAGCCATCCGTCCCGTTGAGCTCATTGTTAATAGCCGCGCCAAATTCACGCGATATTGTAACTAGCATTCTTAGGCCCTCAATTCCTTTTCCCCAACGCTGGATTAATCGCTTCTGGAAAACATTAATCTGCCGCCGATTGTCTCGTGATTCGCGCGGCCACCGTGCCTTCAGTGCTTGAAAAACCGTGCTTGATGTGCCTCGACTAGATCCTCAGTCACCCTCGGAAAAACGTTTCGAATAAAGTCGTCAACTCTCTTAGTCATCCGCTCCAAATCTTCGTCCTTCACATCGATCTTGATTTCTTGAACTCTTCTGCGCTTGTCACCGAAGGTCAATCCTTCGGTGTTACCAGTTATGATGTGCTGTACGATTTTGTGTATACGGCTTTTCGAGAATTTGAAGCCTTGAGCCTTGAGCTTTTCATCCAGTAATTGCGCAAGCATGAGATGCGGTACTTGACCCGCAGCTTTGAGCAAGGCCTCTTGTAACGTATCCATAATTTTCTATCCTTATGAATCGCGCACTCCTTTGCGTACAACTTCACCCGTCTGCGGGGGATGATGCGGAGTGGGAGTGCTATAGCTTATCGTCCTGACCTTACAAAGCCGGGTACTGTGAAGAATTATTCGCCAGCCTTTGAGATGGCGACCAGGGGGTAAACTGCTTTCAATAGGAGCAAAGAATGCACAGCCCCATCCTCGCGCCGTTGATCGCGCTCGTCCTCTGGTCCTTCGTGATGTGGGCCTGGCTCTACGCGACGCGTATTCCCGCCTTGGTCAAAAACAAAGTCGTCTTGGACCCGCATCGGTCCAAAGAGGAATTTCACGCCCTGCTGCCGGCGCGCGTGCGCTGGAAGGCGGACAACTACAACCATCTCATGGAGCAGCCGACCTTGTTCTACGCGGTCGTGTTGACGCTGGCCGTGATCGGCGAGGGGACCGGCCTTAACGCCGGGCTCGCCTGGCTCTACGTCGGCCTACGCGTCGTCCACAGCTTCGTGCAGGCGACCGTCAATGTCATCATGCTCCGCTTCGCGATTTTCATGGTGGCTTCGGTCGTGCTTCTGGTGATGGCGCTGCGCGCCGCGGTCGCGGTGCTGTAAACTTTCCGTCGGATTGCGCGTATCTTGCGGGGCGGCCTGGACCGGAGATGTCGCATGCGGCGGCTCGATCGCAGACACGTCCTGGCGCTCATCGCCGGTGGCCTGACCACGCCCGCGCTCGCGCAGGAACCGAAAACGGAGGCGCCCATGAGCCGGCTCACCGCCTATGCGTTCTCCTTCGCACAGCTCGACGGCGGCGAGATCCGGCTCGCCGATTTCGCCGGCAAACCGATCCTCGTCGTCAACACCGCCTCGCTGTGCGGATACACGCCGCAGTACACGGGCTTGCAGGAATTATGGACTCGCTTCCATGACCGCGGCCTGATGATCGTCGGCGTCCCCTCGAACGACTTCGGCGGGCAGGAGCCGGGGACTGCGGCCGACATCAAGGAGACCGCCAATCACCAGTATGGCGTCACGTTCCCGCTTGCCGCCAAGGCGGTGGTGAAAGGGCCGTCGGCGCATCCGTTCTACAAGTGGGCCGCCGCCGAGCGGCCGCTCGAGACGCCGCGGTGGAATTTCCACAAATATCTGATCGGCCGCGACGGCCGGATCGCGGCGGTGTTTTCGACCCAAACCGAGCCGACCGACTCGAAGGTGATCGCGGCCATTGCCCGCGAAACGCAGCACCCGGAGTAATGCCCGCCCTCGTGGAGGAGGGAACAGAACGCCGCCGGCCGAAGTTCCCGTCCTTGCGGCATCTTAGGATGCAGCTATAGATTCGCACCGACGCTCGCCGGTTGCGTCCGAAAGCCCAGCGACGGAGTTTCGCAATGGCCTCCTTGCCCGACTGGAAAGTGTCGGCGTCGGTGCAGCCGAAGCCGGAGAACTACCGCTACGACCTGGAGCGGGCGCTCTCCGCGGTGGTCGGGCTGCACACCATCATCCCGAGCGACGCCTTCACGGCCGAGACGCTCGGCACCGAGCGGGCCGGCAACGGCGTCTTGATCCGCGACGGCCTCGTGCTCACCATCGGCTATCTCATCACCGAGGCGCAGACCGTGTGGATCAACCTGATCGACGGCCGCCCGGTGCAGGGGCACGTGCTCGCCTACGACCAAGGAACCGGCTTCGGGCTGGTGCAGGCGCTGGCGCGTCTCGACATGCCGCATCTTGATCTCGGGGATTCCGCTTCGGCCGAAGTCGGCGATCCCGTGGTGGTCGCCGGCCACGGCGGACGGCAGCGCTCGGTCGCCGCCCGCATCGTCTCCAAACAGGAATTTGCCGGCTACTGGGAATACGTCCTCGACGAGGCGATCTTCACCACCCCGGCGCATCCCAACTGGGGCGGCACCGCGCTGATCGGGTCGTCGGGCGAACTCCTCGGCATCGGCTCGCTGCAGGTGCAGCAGGCGCGCGAAGGCAGTCAGGCCGAGCATCTCAACATGATCGTGCCGATCGATCTGCTCAAACCGATTCTCGACGACCTGCTCACCATGGGGCGGGTGAACCGCCCGCCGCGCCCATGGCTCGGCCTCTACGCGACCGAGATCGAGAACCGCCTCGTGGTTGCGGGCCTCGCCGGCCGCGGGCCGGCCGAGCGCGCCGATCTGCGCACCGGCGACATCGTGCTCGCGGTCGCCGGCGCGCAGGTGAACGATCTCGCCGGGATGTTCCGCCGGGTGTGGTCGCTCGGCCATGCCGGGGTCGACGTGCCGATCACGGTCTATCGAGACGGGCGCACCTTCGAGGTCAAAGTGGAATCCTCCGACCGCGGCAAATTCCTCAAGGCGCCGAGTCTGCATTGACCAGTGATCAGTAATCAGTGACCAGTAATCAGTATCGCGCGTCTGTCTCCGATCACTGGTCACTGGTCACTGGTTACTGATAACTGATTGGGGAGAGACCATGAGGAAGGCGCAGGGTTTGCGCGTCGTTGCCGGCGCGCTCGCGATCTCGCTTGCGGCCTGGATTTCGCCGTGCGTGGCCGCCGACGTGGTGCTGAGCGGCGCGATCAAGTCCGCATCGGGCGAGGCGATGGGCGGCGTCACGGTGTCGGCAAAAGCCGACGGCCGGACGATCACCACCACGGTCTTCACCGATGCGGCGGGCAACTACTATTTCCCGCCGCTGCCTGCCGGCAGCTACCGGGTGTGGGCGCAGGCGCTCGGCTTCGAGACCGCCAAGGCCGAGATCGACAGCGCGGCGACGCGCCGCCAGGATTTCGTGCTGCGGCCGATCGCCGATTTCGAACGCCAGGTGCGGCAGCTGCCGGGCGAGATGCTGCTCGCCGCGCTGCCGGAAGACAGCGCACGCGACCACGAGCTCAAGATCATTTTCCGCAACAACTGCACCGGCTGCCATACGCCGAGCTACCCGCTGCAATTCCGCTTCGACGAGGCCGGATGGAACGCGGTGATCGACCTGATGAAGCGCGTCAACGTAGCGGGCGTCTATCAGGGCCCGGACGACAAGCCGAACACCATTCTCGACCTCAATCAGAAAGATCTCGCCGCCTATCTCGCCCGCGCGCGCGGACCGGAGGAAAGTTCGCTCAAGATCAAGCCGCGGCCACGGCCGTCGGGCGACGCCGCCCGCGCGGTGTTTACCGAGTATGACCTGCCGCTCAATCCCGATCTTAATCTCGGCACCAAATATCAAATCAACGACGGCAGCGATTGGACCCTCGCCACCACCTCGAAATGGGGCATCCTGCCTCACGATGCCGGCATGGATTTCGACGGCAATCTTTGGTTCACCAGCAACAATCCCAATCGCGTCGTGACTGTCGGGCGGGTCGACGCCAAGACCGGCGAAGTGCGCTTCCTCAAAGTCGATGGCGCCAAAGGCCTCGCCGCCAATGCGCATGGCATGGCGCGCGACGCCAACGGCGTGTTCTGGTTCGACGTAAATCCCGGCCGGCGCAGCCTCGGGCGGCTCGATCCGCGCACCGAGCACATCGATGTGTTCACGCCGCCGCCTTCCATGTCGCCGCTCGGCGGCGCGGTCACGGTCGATGTCGACGGCAAAGGCAAGGTGTGGGCGTCGGCGGCCGACGGGGTGTTGCGCTTCGATCCGGACACCGGGACGTTCACCGAGTTCAAATCGGCGGTCTACAAGTCGACGAGCGGCACCGGCATGACCTACGGGGCCGCCGGCGATCGCGACGGCAACGGCTGGTGGGCGCAGATGGCGTTCGACACGATCGGCAAGGCGGACCTCGGCGCCGGCAAGCCGCTGCAGGTGAAGCTGCCGCCGGTGAGCGAGGAGACCACGCGCGTCAGCCCGCAGGCGCGCGCGGCCTATGAGAAAGTCGATGACCTCGGGTTCAACTCGCCGCTCCCCTGGTCGCAGGGGCCGCGCCGCATGGGTACCGACAAGAACGCCGACGTGCTGTGGGTCGGCGATTCCTGGGGCGGCAGCCTGGCGCGGATCGACACCCGCACCTTGGAGACGACGATCGTCCCGCTGCCCGATGCGATCGGGCATCAGCCCTATCACATCGCGGTCGATAAGAATCACAACGCGTGGGGCAACATGTGGACCGCGGATCAAATCTATCGCTACGATCCCGCCGCCAAGACTTGGACCTTTTTCGACCTGCCGCGCCGCGGCACGGAAATCCGCCACATCTCGCTCGCCGAGCGCGACGGCAAACTGCAGGTGGTCCTGCCGGTCTACCGCACCAGCCAGATCGCCGTGATGTCGGTCCGCAGCGAGGCAGAGCTGCAAGCGCTCAAGGCCCAGGCGGAGCAAAAGTGAGATGCGCAGCGTCCTGATCGCGGCCTGCGCCGTTGCTGCCGGTCTATCGCTCACCTCATTCGCTGCGGCCGAGGAACTAAACGCCACCCAACAATTGGGGCGGCAACTATTCGGCCAATCCTGCGCGGTGTGCCATCTCAAACAGCAGCTCGGTGCCGCCACTTACGGACCGTCGCTCTCGCAGGCGTCATTGGGCGGCCAGGAGGACGTGATGCGCGAGGTCATCGCGAACGGCACGCCGCGCATGCCCGCGTTCAAATATCACTTCGAGCCGGCGCAGATCGACGCGATCGTGCGCTACCTCAAGACGGTGCCGCCGCAGTAGGGCGCATATCCCTCCCCCGCGAAGCGGGGGAGGGTGGCGACGCCCGCGCAAGCGGGCGGCGCCGGGTGGGGGTTTCGGCAACTTCAGCACCCCCACCGGTCACGCCTTCGCCTCGCTCAGGCGTGCCACCCTCCCCCTGCGGGGGCCCTGCGGGGGAGGGATTAAGAAAGAAACTCTTTTATCGCCTTCGTGAACAGCGCCGGCTGATCCATGTTTGAGATGTGCCCGGCGCCGGGCAGCTCGACGAAACGCGAGCCCGGCACTTTTTGATGCATGTCGCGCATGGCGGCCGGCTGCGGCCCGTCCTTCTCGCCGACGACGAACAGCAGCGGCCGCGTCACCGTGCCGACCGCCGAGCGGAAGTCGTGATTGGCGAGCGCGGTGGCGCAGCCGATGAAGCCGTCGACCGGCGTCGAGCGGATCATCGCCCGCACCTTGTCGAGATAAGGCGGGTTGGCCGTGATGATTTCGGGCGGAAACCAGCGCGCCATGGTCGAATCGACCATCGCCTCCATGCCGCCCTTGCGCGCGGCCGTGATGCGCTCCTCCCATTGCTGGCTCGACGCCGGGGTCGACGCGCAGCCGGAGTCGCAAATGATTGCGCGGTCGATGCGGTCGGGATGACGCAGCGCGAGGCCGAGGGCGGTGGCGCCGCCCATGGAGAGGCCGCCGAAATGCGCGCGCTTGATCGACAGTGCGTCGAGCAGCGAAATCGCGTCGGCAATGAGAAGATCGAAGCTGTAGCGTTCGGCCGGCGCATCGGTGCCGCCGTGGCCGCGCTGGTCGTAGCGCAATACGCGGAACGCGTTCTTCAACGCCGCCGCCTGCTCGTCCCACATGGAAAGATTGGTGGCGAGCGAGTTGCTCAGCACCAGGCACGGCGCGCCTTCCGCGCCGTCGATCTGATAATTGACCGTGATGCCGTTCGCTTTGATGCGCATGGCCGCGACCTCAACCGACCGGAGCCGAATATTGCGCATCGGTGACGTGCTCGAGCCAGGTGACCGCCTTGCCGTCGAGCGCCTCCTGCATGGCGATGTGCACCATGCGGGTGTTGGGTCCGGCGCCGTGCCAATGCTTCTCGTTGGGTGGAATCCACACGGTGTCGCCGGCGCGGATTTCGCGCACCGGCCCGCCCTCGGCCTGCACCCGCCCGAGGCCGAAGACGACGTGCAGGGTCTGCCCGAGCGGATGGGTGTGCCAGGCGGTGCGCGCGCCCGGCTCGAACAGCACGCGGTTGCACCGCAGCCGCGCCGGCGCCGGAGCCTCCATGATCGGGTCCTGCAACACCGTCCCGGTGAAGGATTCCGCGGGGCCGCGCCGCGTCGGCTTCGATCCGGCCAAGGTTACATCCATGGGTTCCTCCTGAATGTTAGGATTTATCACGGCCGAAACAGCCGCGCATCGAGCGTGAAGGGTATGACATGCGCGATCGTGATGCGAGTGGCGTCGGCGCTGCGATGACTGATGAGCGCGTTGCGATCGACGGTCTCCGCAATCGGCATCACCACGGAAGGCACCACGAGAATGGCTTCTGCACCCGCATCGAGCCATTCGTCGCCGAGCTGTTGCGTTTGCGTTTCACGACTTGCCCAGTCTTGCGGAAGTGCGCTGATCTCGATCGTACGAACTGAAATATCATCGGGCGCATCGTAAGCAACCAGAGCCTGGGGCGGGAGGTCCGCAGCATCGGTGATATGAACCCGCTTTTCCAGCGCCGCCAGGGACGGAACCGTCGCGCAATAAGTGACCGGTCGCCCGACCGTGTTCCAGCGACCGTTATTGAAAATCCCGTATCCGCCGGTGAAGTCGCGCGCATGTCTGACGCTCGACAACCGCCAGAGGCGCATTACGCTGCCGCGCCCCAATCGATTTTCGCCAGAATTTGCTCGATCAGCCGCGCGCCGGAATCCGTGCGTGCCACCTCGAGGGGCGATCGGCCGTCCAAAATTCCAAGCGGCTGGCGCAGCCAGCGATTGGCCTTGTCGGCATCTCCGAACACGTCCTCGGCCAGTACTTGGACGCGCATCAGTCGTACCAGCCGGTCGGATTCATCAACTGTGAGCGGCTCCCGGCGCACTTTGCGGTGCCGGCGGGTGCGCGGTGGAATGACGTATTCCGCGACTTCCTGCTCGGAGAAGCCGCTACGCGTGAAATGCGTGAGGGCACGCAGCGGAATTCGGCCCGCGACGACGCGGGCGAGATCGGCTTCCGACGCAATCTCTTCGCCGAGCGCGGCACGCCCCCCGAGCTTTTGGTACACCTCCGCAACGAGGTTTGGAGACTTGGCCATCGCTATGCTCTCTTGGCAATGTGCCGTTAGGATATAGGGCATCTTGCCACACCGTCAAGCGGCCGCCGAGCGGTCTATGGAGGCGGCCGCCCGGTTCCGCTACGGTTCCCGCCGCCATAGCCCAACGAAACATCCCGCCCGAAAACGCGCATCCGATCGTGGCCCCCGACCCTTCGCCCACCGCCTCGGTTGCCGTCGCAGCGGCGGGGGAGAGCCGGAACCTGTTCTTCCGCGTCTTTCCCTCGATCATGCTGCCGATGTTCCTCGCCGTGGTCGATCAGACCATCGTGGCGACGGCGCTGCCGGCGATTGCCGCCACTCTCGGGCAGATCGGACGCGCGTCGTGGGTGGTCATCGCCTATCTGATTTCCACCACCGTCGCGGCGCCGGTTTACGGCCAGCTCGGCGACGTCTTCGGCCGCAAGCGCATGATGTTCATCGCGCTCGCGATCTTCATGAGCGCGTCGCTCCTGTGCGCCGCATCGCAGAGTATCGAGATGCTCACCGGCGCGCGCATTCTGCAGGGATTGGGCGGCGGCGGCCTGATGACGCTCTCGCAGGCGCTGATCGGCGAGACCATCCCGCCGCGCGAACGCGGCCGTTATCAGGGCTATCTCGCCGGCATCATGGTGACGTCGAGCACGTTCGGACCGGTAGCGGGCGGTTTCCTGACGCATTATTTCGGCTGGCGCTCGGTGTTCCTGGTCAATCTTCCGATCGGGGTGGTTGCCGTGTTTTTGACCATGCGCCTGACCCCGCATAAGGGCACGCGGGGAGAATGGCGTTTCGACACGCCCGGTCTTGTTTGGTTCGTGTTGTTCATCACCACGACCCTGCTGGCCCTCGACCAGGCGCAGCGGTGGGAGCCGCGCACCCTGTTGACGGTCCTCGGCCTCATCGGACTGAGCCTTGCCTCGCTCGGCCTGCTGCTGCGCCAGGAAAACCGCGCGCCGACGCCGCTGCTGCCGGTCGAACTGCTGCGGCAGGCGGCGATCTGGCGCAGCGACGCGCTCGCCGCCTGCCACGGCGCCGCGCTGGTTTCGATGATCACCTTTCTGCCGATCTATTTGCAGGCGGTGCGCGGGCTCTCGCCGCAGGAAACCGGCCTGCTGATGCTTCCGCTCACCGCCGGCATTGGCCTGGGCTCGATGATAACCGGGCGGATCGTCACGCGGACCGGGCGCACCATGATTTTTCCGATCTGGGGACTGGTCGTTGTGACCTTCAACATCCTTTTGTTTGCTCTGTTGGCGGCGCGGCTTCCGACCGCCTACCTGCCGTGGATCTTCGGCTGGAACGCGCTGTTCATGGGCACCGTCATGGGCGTCGTGCAGGTGACAGTGCAGGCGGTGGCCGGGCCGAAGATGCTCGGCGCCGGCGCGGCCTCGGTGCAGTTCTCCCGCTCGGTCGGCGCGGCGCTCGGCACCGCCATCGTCGCCGCCGTGCTATTCTCAGTGCTCGCCGCGACCGATCCCGAAACGGCGCGCCTGTTCGCCGTTATGGTCCAGCGCGGACCGAACGCCATGGCGACCCTCGAGCCGGCGCGCCAGGCGATGGCGCAGGCGGAGATCGCCGAGGCGTTCCAGGCGGCGTTCCTGGCGATGGCGTCGTTCACCGGCTTGGGCCTGCTGCTCGCCTGGTCGATCCCCGTGCGTCGGATTTAGTGAGAGGACTCATGAAGAAAAAATTCGCTGCTGGTTTTATGGCGATAGCGCTCAGCACAATCTCATCCTCATCATGGGCGGCCGAGGGCATCCCGGTGATCGACCCGAGCGCCATCGACCACACGGTGTCGCCGTGCGAGAATTTTTACCAATTCGCCTGCGGGAATTGGATCAACAAGAATCCGATTCCGGCCGACCGTGGCCGCTGGACCCGGTTCGACGTGTTGACTGAGCTCAATCTGGAAAAGCTGCGCGCCATCCTGGAGCAAGCGGCCGCGGGCTCCGACCCGGCGACCCGCAAGATCGGCGATTTCTACGCGAGCTGCATGGACGAGGACGCGATCGAGGCGAAAGGGCTCGCGCCGCTCGTGCCCGAACTCGCCCGCATCGATGCGGTCACTGAGCTTGACGGGTTGCCGGCGCTGCTCGCGCACCAACAGGAGAACGGCGTGCGTGCCTTCTTCGCCTTCCGCTCGACGGAGGACAACGCCGACGCCACCAAGGTGATCGCCGAGCTTGACCAGGGCGGTCTCGGGATGCCGGATCGCGATTATTATTTGCGCACCGATACGGCCTCGGCGGAGTTGCGGCAAAAATACCGGCGCCACGTGGCCAGGATGTTCGAGCTGATTGGCGAGATACCGGAGATAGCGGACACGCATGCCGACCTGGTGGTGGAGATCGAGACCGAACTCGCCCAGGCCTCGCTCGACCGGGTGAAGCGGCGCGATCCGAAGAACCTCGACCACAAGCTTTCCCGCGCTGAACTTGCCGCGCTCGCGCCGCGGTTCGCCTGGGAGGATTATTTCGCCGCGGTCGGCCAAACCGGCATCGATTCGCTCAACGTTGCCTGGCCGGATTTTTTCAAGGGCTTCAACGATGTGCTCATCGGCCACGAAGTTCCGGTGCTCAAGATCTATCTGCGCTGGCATCTCGTCAACGCCGCCGCTCAATGGCTGCCCAAGGCGTTCGTGGCGGAGCGCTTCGCCTTCGACGGCCGTGCCCTCACCGGCGCGCAGGAGGATCGCCCGCGCTGGAAGCGGTGCGTACAGCAAATCAATTGGATGATGGGCGAAGACCTCGGCCGCGCCTACGTGGCGGCGGCGTTCCCGCCCGAGACCAAGGACGCGACGGTTTCGATAATCCGCACGATCGAGGCGGCCTACGCGGAAGACATCGCCGGCCTCGACTGGATGACGCCGGAGACCAAGACTAAGGCGCTGGCGAAGCTTTCCGCGATCGCCAACAAGGTCGGCTATCCGGACAAGTGGCGGGATTATTCAGCGCTCGACATCGTGCGCGGCGACGCGCTCGGCAACGCACAGCGCGCGGCAGCCTTCGAGTTCAACCGTCGGCTCGCCAAGATCGGCAAGCCGGTCGACCGTTCCGAATGGTTGATCCCGCCGCCCACCGTGAACGCCTATTACAACTCGCGCACCAACGACATAAACTTCCCGGCCGGAATCCTGCAGCCGCCGTTCTACGATCCCAAGCTCGATGCGGCAGCCAATTACGGCGCGATCGGCTCGGTAATGGGCCACGAGATGACCCACGGTTTCGACGATCAGGGCCGCAAGTACGACGGCGAGGGAAATTTGCACGACTGGTGGACGAGCGCCGACGCGTCTGCATTCGACCAGCGGGTCGCGTGCCTGGTCAACGAGTACGGCAACTTCACCGCGGTGGACGACGTCAAGGTCAATGGCCGCCTCACCTTGGGCGAGAACATCGCCGACACCGGCGGGCTGCATCTCTCCCACGCGGCGTTGGAGAAGGCGCTCAACGACACATCGCCTCCGCCGATCGACGGTTTGACCGCGCCGCAGCGTTTCTTTGTCGCCTACGCCCAGGCTTGGTGCGGCAATCTCAGGGATCAGGAAAAGCGCCGGCTCGCGCTGATCGATCCGCACTCGCCCAATCAGTTCCGCGTCAACGGTGTCATCGCCAATGAGCCGGCGTTTGCGCGTGCGTTTGCGTGTCCGGCCGGCGCGCCGATGGCGCCGCCGCCCGAGAAGGCGTGCCGGGTGTGGTGACGGAGGAGCGCAATGACCCTCGGCCTTCACCCTGACGAACTCGCACTGGAGGCGCGTGCGCGCGAGTTCGCAAACAAGATCGTGCGTCCGCGCGCTGCCGCGATCGATCGCGACGAGCAATATCCGTGGGACATCGTGCGCGCGCTCGCCGATGCGGAATTCGTCGGCATGACCATTCCGGCGCAATACGGCGGGCAGGGGCGCTCATATCTCGACGCCGTGCTGGTGATCGAGGAGATGGCGAAGGCCTGCACGGTCACCGGCCGCATCATCGTCGAGACCAACATGGGCGCGATCTCGACCGTGATGGCTTACGGGACCGAGACGCAGAAGCGCCTCGCCGCCGACCTCGTGCTCGCCGGCGACAAGCCGGCGATCTGCATCACCGAACCGCAGGCCGGCAGCGACGCCATGGCAATGACGACGCGCGCCGACAAGCGCGGCGATGTCTACGTCCTCAACGGCCGCAAGCACTGGATCACCGGCGGCGGGGTCTCGCGGCTGCATCTCATTTTCGCGCGCGTGTTCGACGAGCGCGGCGACGACCTCGGCATCGGCGGGTTCCTGGCCGTGCGCGACGAGGCCAAGGGCCTCCGCGTCGTGCGGCGCGAGCACACCATGGGCCTGCGCGGCATGCCCGAGGGCGAGCTTGCGTTCGAGAACCTCGAAGTGCCAGCTGCCATGGCGCTGGTGCCGCCGTCCGGTTTCCGCCGCGGCTTTGCCGATCTGATGAACGCATACAACAGCCAGCGCGTTGGCGCCGGCACTGTCGCCATGGGCATCGCGGCGGGCGCGCTCGAGCACGCGCTCGACTGGGTGAAGACGCGCGAGCAGTTCGGCCGGCCGATCGCCGAGTTCCAGGGGCTGCAATGGATGCTCGCTGACATGCAGACCCAGCTCACCGCGTCGCGCCTCATGCTCTACGCGGCGGCGCGCTCGCGCGGGCCGGGCGGGAGCGCGTTCCCGGACCCGATGCTCGCAGCGCAAGCGAAGATTTTCGCATCGGAAGCCGCCATCCGCATCGTCAACGACGCCCTGCAGCTGTTCGGCGCGCGCGGCTACTCCCGTGAATTTCCGCTGGAGCGCATGGCGCGCGACGTGCGCATGTTCACGATCGGCGGCGGCACCGCGCAGGTGCTGCGCACGCTCGTTGCCGGCAAGATGCTCGGCCTCAAGCTGCCGCAAACCCGCGACGGCTACGTCGAGGCCGCCGCGCGCCCGATGGCGGCGGAGTGATTTTCGTAGCCCGGATGGAGCGTAGCGAAATCCGCGATCCCGCATTTCGCTGCGCTCATGCGGGCTACAGTGCCCTTTCAGGGGAGGGATTTCCCGGCTTAAATGCCTCTCCGTAAATTGGAGTACGTGCATGCCAGCCCATACACAATCGCCGCTGAAGACCTATCAAGACCATCTCGAGCGCGGCGAGCTTGCCTATCAGTTTTCGCCGGCCGCCAACCGCGCGGTGTTCTACCCGCGCGTGCTGTGCCCGTTCACCGGCAGCGACCGCCTCGAGTGGCGCGTGAGCGCCGGCAACGGCACGGTCTACGCGACCACCGTCGTGCATCCGCCGGAAGGCGCGCCGTTCAACGTGGCGCTGATCGATTGCGACGAGGGCTTCCGGCTGATGAGCCGCGTGGAAGACGTCCCGCCCAACGACGTGAAGATTGGGATGCGCGTGCGCTTCCGCGTGCATCGTCCTGGCGGCGAGGAGCCGCCGATGCCCGTGTTCGTGCCGGAGCACGAGCGATGAGCGGGCTCAAGCGCGGCGGTGCGGCCATCGTCGGGGCCGCGGAATCCGATCTCGGCAAGGTCGCCGAGGAAATGTCGCCGATCGACCTGATGGCGCAGGGCACGCAACGCGCGCTCGCCGACTGCGGCGCGTCGCTCAAGGACGTGGACGGCCTGTTCTGCGCCACCGCCCAGGCGCGCCTGTCGGTGCTGGCGTTCGCCGAATACCTCGGCATCCAGCCGGCCTATATCGACTCCACCATCGTCGGCGGCTCGTCGTTCGAATATCACGTCGCCCACGCCGTGGCCGCGCTGCAACTCGGCCTGTGCAACCTCGCCGTCGTCGCCTACGGCTCGACCCAGCGCAGCATCGGCCGGCGCCAGGCGTCGATGCGCGAGATCAATCCCTACGAGACGCCGTTCCGGCCGTTCATGCCGTCGAGCGCCTACGCGCTCGCCGCCTCGCGCCACATGCATCAGTACGGCACCACGCGCGAGCAGCTCGCCGCGGTTGCGGTCGCGGCGCGCGAATGGGCGCTGCTCAACCCGGTCGCCTGGGAGAAGAAGCCGCTCACCATCCAGGAGGTGCTCAACGCCCGCATGGTGAGCTACCCTTTCACCGTGCGCGATATTTGTTTGGTGACGGACGGCGGCGGCGCCATCGTCCTCGCCTCGGCCGAGCGCGCGCGGTCGTTCAAGAAGCAGCCGGTCTACGTGCTCGGCTGCGGGCAGGGCATCACCCATAACGCGATTTCCTCGATGCCCGATCTCACGGTGACGGCCGCAGTCGCGTCGGGCAAGGAAGCCTACGCGATGGCGAAGCTCGGCCCCGCCGACGTCGACGCGGTCGAGCTTTACGATGCCTTCACGCTGAACACGATGCTGTTCCTCGAGGACCTCGGCTTTTGCAAGAAGGGCGAGGGCGGGGCGTTCGTCTCCGACGGCCGCATCAGCCCGAAAGGCTCGCTGCCGGTCAACACCAACGGCGGCGGCCTCTCCTACTGCCATCCCGGCATGTATGGCCTGTTTGTTTTGATCGAGGCGGTGCGCCAGCTGCGCGGCGAATGCGGCTCCCGGCAGGTGAAGGATTGCGAAGTCGCCATCGCGCACGGCAACGGCGGCGTGCTGTCGTCGCAATCGACGGTGATATTGGGGAACCAGGCGACGGTGTAGTAAACGTGTCATTGCGAGGAGCGAAGCGACGAAGCAATCCAGGGGCCGACCGCGCTGCTCTGGATTGCTTCGTCGCCGCGTTGCGGCTCCTCGCAATGACGATTACTCGGCGTCTGCCAACTCTGGCGCAATCAGCGGCCGGCAATCATTCGCGAAGGTGAGCGGCGCCCCGCTCCGCTTTTGCAATTGCGCCTGGTCGAGGCCGTCGATCACCTCGCGCACGACAAAGCCCGCCGGCGTCACCTCGATCACCGCCACGTCGGTGTAGATGCGGCGCACGCATTTGACCGCGGTGAGCGGCAGGTTGCAGGCGTCGAGCAGGCGCGGTCCGCCGCTGCGCGTATTATGCTCCATGATCACCCACACGGCGCGCGCGCAGGCGGCCAGATCCATGGCGCCGCCGACGAGCGGCCCTTTGTTGGGCAGCCGCATGTCCCAGTTGGCGAGATCGCCGTTCTTCGCTACCTCGAACGCGCCCAGGATGGTCACGTCGATGTGGCCGCCCCGGATCATCGCGAACGACCAGGAGGAATCGACGATCGCCGCGCCCGGCCGCAAGGTGATGCGCCGGCTCGACGCGTCGACGAGATCGGGATCGGCCCGCTCGGCCGCCGCGAGCGGTCCGGCGCCGACCACGCCGTTCTCGGAATGAATAAAGAGATCGACGCCGTCGGGCACGTAGTCGGCGACGTGCACCGGCATGCCCATGCCGAGGTTGACCACCATGCCATCGCGGATGTCCTGGGCGGCGCGCCACGCCATTTGCCGGCGGTTGAGCGGAGTCATGAGCGCCTACTCCTTCGCGGTTGTCTTCGGCGCGCAGCCGGATGCAAGCGGCGGCACGCCCGGCGGCATGCGGCGCGCTTTCGTCGCCTGCTCGAACGCGTAGGCGAGCCGCAGCAGCACCGGCTCGCTCCAGGCGAAGCCAGTGAAGGTGACGCCGTACGGATATTCCGGCGTCTCCTTGTCGCTCGTCGCGGTGACCGTACCGGGCGGCACCGGCGCCGGTCCGGTCACCATGCCGGCCGGCACGAGCACGCTCGGATAGCCGGCCTTGGCGGCGATCGAAGCGCCGGTGTTGGCGGGAAACAGAATCGCGTCGAGCTTGTGCTCGCTCATATAGGCGTCGATGCCGAGCGTGCGGCTCGAACGCAGGTCCATTTGCCGCGCCGACTTGTATTCGATTTCGCTCAAATCACCGCGGGTTTCGTCGGCGGCGAGGAAAATATCCTGGCTGAAACGCAACGCGCGGTCGGGGTTTGCTTTGTTGAAGGCGATGATGTCGCCGAGAGTGCGCATCTTCGTATCCTTCGCCCAGTCGCGCAGGTAGGCATTCATGTCGTGCTTGAGTTCGTAAAGATAGATCGCGGGTATCCGCGCCGGCTGATTCTTGGTCGCGCTTTCCGGATTGGTGTTGAGGATCGCGGCCTCGGTGCCGGGCCCGCCGATCCAGCCGCGCGTCGGCATATTAGCGCGGATCACCGTGGCGCCAGCCGCTTCCAGCGCGGCGATGGCGTCGCGCATCACCGCGGCCTGCACCGGCCGCAGCGGCTTGTAATAAACATCGTTTCCCGGATCGGATGGATCGCTGGGCACGCCGATGCGCGCGCCCCGCAGCCCGTTCGCATCCAGGAATTTCGTGTAGTCGGCGGGGCGTTGCAATTGTTTCGTGGCGGGATCGCGCGGATCGCGCACGGCGAGAACGTTGAGCAGGATCGCGGCGTCGCGCACCGTGCGCGTGAGCGGCCCCGCGGTGTCCTGGCTCGCCGCGATCGGGATGATGCCGGCGCGGCTGATCAGCCCGACCGTGGGCTTGACGGTGACGAGGCCGTTCTGATTGGCGGGCGAGAGCAGCGAGCCCGACGTTTCGGTGCCGATCGCGGCGGCGGCAAATCCCGCGGCGACCGCGACGGCCGAGCCCGCGCTTGATCCGCCCGGCGGCACGAACGGGACGCCCTTCTCATTGACCTCGGGCGCATAGGGGTTGCGCACCTGGCCGCCGAGCGAGCTGTAACCCGACGGCATGCCGACCGCGAGAATATTGGCGAACTCGGTCAAGTTGGTCTTGCCGAGGATCACGGCGCCGGCGTCGCGCAGCAGCTTTGTCACGGTCGCGTCGCGCTGCGCATGGGCATCGGCCAGCGCGAGCGAGCCGGCCGTTGTGTGCTGCGCGTCGCCGGTCGCGATGTTGTCCTTGATGAGGATCGGAATGCCTTCGAGCGGGCGGTTCTTCTTCGGCTTCGCCGCATCGATCTTTTCGGCGATCGCGGGGGCGTCCGGATTAAGCTCGCGAACGGAATTGAGCCGCGGGCCGGCGCGGTCGTAGGCCTCGATGCGCGCCGTGTAGCCGCGCACCAACTCAGCGGATGTGGTGCGGCCGGCCGCAAGCGCGTCCTTTAGCTCGTCGATCGTCGCATTCTCGATGCACACGGGTTCCTCCGCGGCGGCGGTCCGCATGAGCAGGGCCAGGGCCAACACGATCCAGGCCATCATTTGCCGGCGATTGAAACAAATCATCGGACGTCTCCCACGGCGAGGATGCGGTCGATGTAAATGCCGGGAAGCTGCACGCGTTTGTGATCGATCGGATCGTCTTCCACGGCGCGCACCTCGGCGATCGCGAGCTTGGCGGCGGTCGCCATCACCGGGCCGAAGTTCGCCTGCGCGTAGCGGAAGGTGAGATTGCCGTAACGGTCGGCCGTGTCGGCGCGGATGAGCGCGAGATCGCCGCTGATCGCCTGCTCCAGAACGTAATCGCGCTCGCCGAAGCGGCGCACCTCCTTGCCCTTGGTCAGCTCGGTACCGAAACCGACCGGCGTGTAGAAGGCGGCAATCCCGGCGCCGCCGGCGCGGATGCATTCGGTCATGGTCCCCTGCGGCAGGCAGGTCAGCTCGATCTTGCCGGCGACCCACAGCTTCTCGAACGCGGTCGGCTCCTTTTGATGGCCGCGCGCGGCGCTGCAGATCACCTTGCGCACGAGCCCGGCGTCGAGCAGTTCGTGGGTGAGCGAGAAGCGGTGGGTCGCCGAGTTGACGACGAGCGTGAGGTCCTTCGCACCGTGCTCGCGTAGCGCGCGGATCAAGACGTTCGGGAAACCCGCCCCGCCGAACCCGGAAATGAGCACGGTCGCGCCGTCGGACACGTCATTGAGCGCCTCGGCCGCCGAGTTCACGCGCTTATCGATGGGCATCCTTGTCTACTCCCGCCGCAGCCATCACCTTCGTAGCCCGGATGACGCCCGCGAATGCGGGCGGAAATCCGGGGGCCGTTCCCGCATATCGCTTCGCTCATGCGGGCTACATCCTACGCGTCCAATTCCTTATAGTGCCGGAAGATGCCGTACTCGTTGAACGGGAGGCGGTTGTCGGAGGCG
This sequence comes from Hyphomicrobiales bacterium, assembly GCA_019243195.1. GTDB lineage: Bacteria > Pseudomonadota > Alphaproteobacteria > Rhizobiales > Xanthobacteraceae > AP-16. Next base: position 1,523 of record JAFAUQ010000130.1, on the reverse strand, counting down.
AGGTAAGCGGCGATGCGCGGCCGCTCCGCCACCGCGTCGTGCACGGCGACGACGCGCGGCAGCTTCTTCTCGAGTTTCGCCATGGCGTTGGGAAAGGCGTAGCGCATGCCGGCGACGATCTGGAACAGCGACAGATCCGCATAGGTCAGCCGCTTGCCGGCGAGATATTTGCCGCCGCTGCGCCCGAGCACATCTTCGAAATAGCCGAAGTATTTGGACGTGCGGCTTTTGAGAAAATCGGCCGTGCGGCGCTTCGCCTCTTTCTTCTGGTCCTCGTAATAAAGGCCGCTGGCGATCGGATGGTGCGTGTCGTGGGCTTCGACCACGAAATCGGCGATCGTGAGCTGGAGCTGATGCACCCACAGGCGGCCCGCTTCCTCGCGCGGCGCGAGCCCGTGTCGGGCGCCGAGATACAGCAGGATGTTGGCGGTCTGGCCGATCACGACCTTGCCGGCCTTGAGGAACGGCGGCGCGAACGGCCGATGCTTCACCCGTTCGTCCTCCATCAGCTTGAACATCACCTCGGTACCGCCCTTGTCCCGCGCCACGTCCAGATAGACCGCCTCCGCCTCTTCCAGCGCGAGCCGCACGAACTCGCCGCGCCCCTGTATCTCCGGCCAGTAGTAGAGCTCGTAGCGCATGGGAGGTCTCCTCGTCACGCCATGACGGCTAGGTGGGCGCCGGTTCGCTGGCTATCCCCAGATAAATCCGCTGGACCTGCGGGTCGTGTTCAAGGGCACGCGCGGTGCCTTCGAGCACCGTGCGGCCGGTTTGCAGCACGTAAGCATAGTCGGCGATTTCGAGTGCCAGCGGCACCGATTGCTCGGCCAGCAGCAAGGTGAGCCCCTCGCGATGCAGTTCGGTGAGCTTCTCATAGAGCGTCTCGACGATCGCCGGTGCAAGCCCGAGGCTCGGCTCGTCGAGCATCAGCAGTTTCGGGTCGCTCATGAGCGCGCGGCCGAGCGCCAGCATCTGCCGCTCGCCGCCCGAGAGCGTGCCGGCACGCTGGCGGCGCCGCTGAGCCAAACGCGGGAACAGCGCGAAGGCCCGCTCGAGCAGCGCCGGCACCCGCGTCTTGTCGGCCAGCGGCGTCGCGCCCAGCCGCAGGTTCTGCTCCACCGTCTGCGAAGTGAAGAGCCGCCAGCCTTCGGGCGAGAGCGTGAGCCCGCGCGCGACCACCGCGTAGGCGGGCAGGCGGCCGATCTCGCTGCCCATCCAGGCGATATTCCCGCGGCTGGGGCGCACCAGTCCCGCGATCGCATTGAGTGTCGTGGTCTTGCCGGCGCCGTTCGAGCCGAGCAGGGCGACGACGCTGCGCTCGGCCACGTCGAGCGACACGTCGGCAATCCCGACGAGGTCGCCGTAACGGACTTCCAGGTTGCGCACGCTCAGAAGGTTACTCATGAGGTAATATTTTTTTGTTGGCGCATGATCTTTTCCGAAAACCGGTTCCCCCTTTTCGGGATCATGCGCTACGGCGCATGCGCGCCCGCATCGCGCGCGTGGCGGCGCCCGAGATAAGC
>JAFAUQ010000077.1 GCA_019243195.1 Hyphomicrobiales bacterium | reverse complement strand
CCGAACTCGACATGATGAAAGAGTCCGGCTGCGCGGTCTCGATCTCGCCCGGCTCGGAACTGCGCATCGGCTACGGCTTTCCGCAAACCTCGGAAATGCTTTCGCGCGGCATTCCGCTCGGCATCTCGGTCGACACCGACGCGCTCGTGGGATCGTCGAATTTGTTCGCGGTGCTCAAGCTCGCGCGCGCCGTCGAGAACGCCAAGGCGGGCAGCGAATTCAAGATGTCGGCTCGTCGCGCGCTCGAGCTCGGCACCATCGAAGGCGCCCGCTCGATGGGATTGGGCGACAAGATCGGCTCGCTCAAGCCCGGCAAGCGCGCCGATTTCATTATGATAAACACCGACGCGCTCAACATGGCGGTGATGACTGATCCAGCGCACCTCGTGCTGGAATGCACCGAGCCGGAAAACGTCGCCAGCGTCGTGATCGACGGCCGCGTGCTCAAGCAGGGCGGCAAGCTAAACGCGATCGACGCCCACACGGTGGTTGCCGACGCGCGCGTGGCGCTCGCCGGTGTGCGCGAGCGCGCCAAATGGCGCTAGTGCCCCGATTCCGAAGTTCGCATCATTTTGTGGCAGGCTCGTTTGCGAACTTCGGAATCGAAGGGCACTAGCAACATATTGATTCTAGTGTGGCTTTGGTTCAGAAGTCCGCATCTCGGACTCGCTGCAAGAATGATGCGGACTTCTGAACCGCCACACTAGGGATGGGCGGCGACCGCGGGCGGTGGGGCGACCACCGCGATGACGGCAGGGGCGAGGGCTGGAATCTCGTCGTCGGCTTCCGAAAGGTAATCGCGCCAGATCGCGTTGTCGCCGAGGGTCGCCACGAAAGCGCGGTGCGCCGCGATATCCTCGGCAGTGACGCGCGGCATGAGCGGCACCGGCCGCACCTGGACGACCGTGATGCGCTCGCGTTCGGATGTCGTATCCGCGGTGACTAGTTCGAGCCCGAGCGCCGCCTGACGCGCGCCGGTCAGCTCGATATAGACCTCGGCCAGCAGCTCGGCGTCCAGCAACGCGCCGTGCTTGGTGCGGCGCGTGTTGTCGATGCCGTACCGCGCACACAGGTCGTCGAGCCGGTTGGCCCCGCCGGGATGCCGGCGCCGCGCCAGCAGCAAGGTATCGACCAGCCGATCGCGCGCGATCAGCGGTTTGCCGACCCGCTCCAGCTCGGAATTGAGGAAGGCGGCATCGAATGCCGCATTGTGAATGACGAGGGCCGCGTCACCCACGAAGGCGAGGAAATCTTCCGCGACTTCGGCGAACGGCGGCTTGTCCTTGAGGAACTCGGTGGAAAGTCCGTGCACGTCGAAAGCCGAGGCGGGCACGTCTCGATCGGGATTGACGTAACGGTGGAATGCTTGCCCGGTCGGGATGCGGTTGAACAGCTCGATACAGCCGATCTCCACCACCCGATCCCCGGTCAGAGGATCGAGGCCCGTGGTCTCGGTGTCGAGGACAATCTCCCGCATTCGTTTTTCACCTTTGGCGCATGATCTTTTTCCGAAACCGGTACCCACTTTTCGGGATCATGCGCCGTCCCGCGAATCACGCCGCCGGCCCGGCATAGCAGCAACGGCGCGCAAAATGCCATGAATTTGCGCCCGCGCGGAATCGAAGCTGCGCGAGCTATCCACTACGAAATGCGCGCGCCGTCGCTTTTCTTCGTCGGGCGTCTGCTTGGCGAGAATGGCGTCGAACTTGCCCTCGCTCATGTCGGCACGCGTGAGCACACGCTCGCGCTGCATCTCCGACGGAGCCGAGACCACCACCACGGCATCAACGCGATCCTCCGCGCCGACTTCGAACAGGAGGGGGATGTCGAGCACCACCACGGTCGCGCCGCGCGCCGCCGCGTCGGCGAGGAATCGCTCTTCCTGGGCACGCACCAGCGGATGCACGATGGCTTCGAGCCGTTTGAGCGCGGCCGGATCGTCAAGGACCAGCGCGGCGAGCTTCACCCGATCGACCTTGCCGTCCCTGACGGTTCCCGGGAACGTCTTTTCGATGGGACCGACGGCCTCGCCGGCGTAGAGCCGGTGCACGGCGGCGTCGGCATCGTGAACCGGCACCCCGGCCTCGGCAAAGAATTGGGCGGCGGTTGATTTGCCCATGCCGATTGAGCCGGTAAGGCCGAGGATGAACATCACCCACTCCCGGTCGTTGCGCGAATGTCGGCTTCGAGCAGTGCGCGCAGTTCGGGCGTGACCTTGGGCACAACACCGAACCACTTGGCGAAGGCGGGGACCGCCTGGTGCAGCAGCATGCCGAGCCCATCGACAGTGCGCAGGCCGCGCGCGGCGGCCGCTTTGATCAGTCCGGTTTCAAGCGGGACGTAATTGATGTCGTACACCACGGCCGTGTCCTTGAGCGGCCTAAGGTCAATTTCGAGCGACGGCTGGCCGAGCGCACCGAGCGCGCTCGTGTTGGTCAGCAGCACGGCGTCGGGCAGGAGGCGAGGAAGCTCGGCGAAATCGTAGACGCGCACGTGCGGAGTAAAATGCTTCGCCAGCTCGCCGGCGCGCGGCCGGGTGCGATTGATCAGCGCGATGTCGAGCCCGCGCTCGCGCAGGCCGTAGACAACAGCGCGCGCCGCACCGCCGGCACCGAGCACCACGGCAAGTCCGCCGGAGGCGTCCCAGCCGGGGGCGCGATTGTCTGCGTGAGCAAGGTAGCCGAGGTAGTCGGTATTGCCGCCCACCAGTGTTCCGTTCTCGAACCAGACCGTGTTGACTGCCCCGATGGTCTCGGCAGCGCCTTCGCGGCGATCGACTAGCCGAAACGCGGCCTCCTTGTGCGGCTTGGTTATGTTGCCGCCGACGAAGCCATGGCCGGGCAAGTCGCGGAAGAACAGCGGGAATTTTTCCGGCGGCACATCCGCGCGCTCGTAGGCGCCCTCGACGCCCAAGGTCTTGAGCCAATAGCCATGCAGCATCGGCGAGCGCGACTGCGCCACCGGGTGGCCCATGATGCACGCGCAGGGAACGACGGTCATGCCAAACTCCCTTCCGCCCGCAGGTAAGCGAGCAGCGGGACGAGCGGCAAGCCGAGAATGGTGAAGTGGTCGCCCTCGATGTGCTCGAACAAGTGCACCCCGAGCGCTTCCAGCTGGTAGGCACCAACGCTGGCGGTAACGGCCGCGCCGGCCGCATCGAGATAGCGGTCGAGGAACGCGTCACTCAGCGAGCGCATGGTCAGGCGCGCCACGGCCGAGTGTTCGAACAGCACCTGTCCGTCCCGGGCGACGGCAACAGCCGCATGGAGTTCATGAGTGCGGCCGGCGAGCGCCTCAAGTTGCGCCCGCGCGGCGTCGCGATCGGCGGGTTTGTCGAATCGCCGGTTGCCCAGGGCCAAGGTCTGGTCGGCGCCGACGACCAGCTGGCCGGAAAGGTTTGCCGTGACCCGCAGCGCTTTCTCCCGCGCCAAGAGCGCCGCGACCGCGGAAGGATTATTGCCCGGCGCCGAGGCCTCAACCGCCCGCTCGTCAAGGCTTGCCGGCCGCACTTCGACCGGAATTCCCGCCGCTTCGAGGAGGTGGCGCCGAACCGCGCTGGCCGACGCAAGCACCAGTGGGGTGGCCGCAAGCCACAGCCCCATCACGCCACCGGCTGTCGACGCCGATCGGACAAGAGCTTGAGCACGGCCGCTGCGGTTTCTTCGATCGAGCGGCGTGTCACGTCGATCAGCGGCCAGTTGTGCTTGGCGCAGAGCCGACGCGAGAACGCAACTTCCTCAGCGACCGCGTCACGATCGACGTAGAGATCGTCGTCGCGTTGAGCCTTGAGGCCGAGCAGGCGATTCTGCCGGATCTGCACGATCCGCTCCGGGCTGGCGAGGAGCCCGACCACGAGCGGCTGAGCAAGTCGTTCGAGCGCGGGCGGAACCGGCGTGCCGGGCACCAGCGGCACGTTCCCAGTCTTAACTCCGCGGTTGGCAAGGTAGATCGAGGTCGGCGTCTTCGAGGTACGGGAAATCCCGACCAGCACTACGTCGGCATGCTCGAGATCATCCACGTGCTGCCCGTCGTCATGCAGCATCGTGTAATTGAGCGCATCGATCCGCTTGAAGTACTCGGCATTGAGTGTGTGCTGCGCGCCTATGCGCGGGGTCGTCTCGGCACCGAGATACGCCTGGAACAGGCGCAAGACCGGCCCGAGGATCGACATGACCGGCAACCCCAGCTCGCGGCACTTGCCTTCCAGTCGCTCGGTCAAATCCGGATCAAGAAGGGTGTAGAGCACGATCCCAGGCGACGCCTCGATTTCGGCCAGCACGCGATCGAGCTGCTTCTCGCTGCGGACCAGCGGATAAATGTGCTCGATCGGCGAGACCGTGGCGTATTGCGCCGCGGCCGCGCGCGCCACCGTTATCAGCGTTTCACCGGTCGCATCGGAAACGAGATGAAGGTGGAAGTAGCTCGGGGCGCGTGGCGACATGGGATCGGATGTGGGAAACCCTGTGAATTCGCGGCAAGGAGGCCACGCCTAAGTTGGCAACGCAAGCATCCCGGCGCCAACGGATTGTCTTCGTCGCCCCGGCATTCACATGGCTGGGGCTGGGGAAAGTTCGAAATGTCGAATACAGCGTTTCCGTTATAACTGGGGAAAGGACCCAAGTAACCCGCGGTTCAAGCCAATTTACCGCGGGATTCCAACATGCTGAAAGATCGGACAATGAACCTTGGGACTGAGGGCGATCGTGCCGACGTGTGGGTTTCCTGTGGGTAGACGTTCATGACGATGCATGAGTCCAATCCAACGCCACAGAGACTCAAACCTAAGAATCTAAAAGGTTGGATTAAGGTGACCGTGTGAACGCGCTCGGCTCTGGAAAAAAGCTCATGCGGGTGCTCGCCGGCACCTGTGAGACACCGCCCCCGGTTTGGCTCATGCGCCAAGCCGGCCGGTATTTGCCGGAGTACCGCGCGCTACGGGAACGCACAGCGAGTTTTCTTGAGTTGTGTTTCACGCCGACCCTCGCGGCGGAAGTAACGTTGCAGCCGGTGCGCCGGTTCCAGTTCGACGCGGCGATTTTATTTTCCGACATTCTCGTGGTGCCGCTGGCGTTGGGACAGCCGGTGACATTCGAGGTGGGGGATGGTCCGCGTCTCGACACGGATGCGCTGTGGAATTTGCGTGATCAGGTTGATCACGCGAGGCTCGAGCCGATTTATGAGACGATCGGGCGCGCGAAAGAGGCGCTTCCGTCCGAGGTAGCGTTGCTGGGTTTTTGCGGCGCGCCGTGGACGGTGGCGACGTACATGGTCGCGGGGCGTGGCACGCCCGATCAGGCCCCGGCGCGAAATCTTGCGTATCAAAATCCGCAGGAGTTTGGCCGTCTCATCGACCGGTTGGTCGAGGCCTCAACTGAATATCTGGTCCGGCAGTTACGTGCCGGCGTTGATGCGGTGCAGATTTTCGACACGTGGGCCGGCAGTTTGCCGCCGACGGAATTTTTGCGCTGGTGCGTGGACCCAGTTGCGCGCATCGTCAACGGTGTACGCACCGCGATGCCCGGAGCGGCCATCATCGGATTTCCGCGCGGGGCCGGGACGTCGCTGCCCGCATATGTGAGCCAGACCGGCGTAACCGCGGTTGGCCTCGATTGGATGATCAACCCGGCCTTTGCTTCCGCGCAGGTGCCGGCCAGCATCGCAGTGCAGGGGAATCTCGATCCGCTGGTGCTACGGGCGGGCGGCGCTGCTCTGGACGCGGCCGCCGATGAAGTGATGGCGGCCTTCGCCCGGCGGCCATTCATTTTCAACCTCGGCCACGGCGTCCTGCCGGACACTCCTATCGTCCATGTCGAGCGAATGCTGGCGCGGGTGCGAGGAAGATAGGGAACCCGCCGATGGAACTCTGGTACCCGTGGATAAAGGCCTTCCATCTCATCGCCGCGATGGCATGGATGGCGGGCATGCTCTACCTGCCGCGCCTGTTCGTCTATCACTGCGCGGCCGAGCCGGGATCCGTTCAGTCGGAAACCTTCAAGGTGATGGAGCGGCGCCTGCTGCGGGCGATTATCAACCCGGCGATGATTGCCACCTGGGTGCTGGGGCTATGGCTGGTGTGGGCGTCGGAAGCTTGGCGGGCTGGGTGGTTCCAGGCGAAGTTCGTCCTGGTGCTGCTTTTGTCGGCGGTCCACGGTCTGCTGACACGCTGGGTCAGGGCCTTTGCGGCCGACCGGAACCGGAACTCGGCCAAATTTTACCGGGTGGTTAACGAGTTACCGACGATCCTGATGATCGCCATCGTTATTCTTGCAATCGTAAAGCCATTTTGATCAGGGATAATTTGCGCCGCCCCCTTGCGCGAAGCAGGGCGAAATCATATTCTACACGCGCTCCCCTGAACGCAGGCAGATGCGAATCGAGTTCGGTCCGAAATGGGGACCGGCCGGCGCATAAGGCCAAAGGCCGAGCGCCCTAATCTCATCTCCGACCTGCGGCTCCCCTCCTTCCATTATCGGTGGCTCATTTTTCCTAGCCGCCGAGTCTACCAGGACAACCCGCATGCGGGAAATGAAACTCCAAGATTTAAAATCCAAAAGTCCCACCGAACTTCTGACCTTCGCCGAAGAGCTGGAGGTTGAGAACGCCAGCACCATGCGCAAGCAGGAGCTGATGTTCGCGATCCTTAAACAGCTTGCGAGTCGCGAAGTCGACATCATCGGCGAGGGCGTGGTCGAAGTGCTTTCCGACGGCTTCGGCTTCCTGCGCTCGCCGGAAGCCAACTACCTGCCGGGCCCGGACGACATCTACGTCTCGCCCTCGCAGATCCGCCGCTTTGGCTTGCGTACCGGCGACACCATCGACGGACACATCCGCAGTCCCAAGGACGGCGAGCGCTACTTCGCGCTGCTCAAGGTCAACACGATCAATTTTGAGGAGCCGGAGAAGGCGCGCCACAAGATCAACTTCGACAACTTGACGCCGCTCTATCCGGACGAGCGGCTCAAGATGGAGCACGAAGACGCGACCAAGAAGGACCTCTCGCCTCGCGTCATCGACATCGTGGCGCCGATCGGCAAGGGCCAGCGGGCGCTCATTGTGTCACCGCCGCGCACCGGCAAGACCGTGCTGCTGCAGAACATCGCCCACTCGATCACGGCGAATCACCCCGAGTGCTACCTGATCGTGCTGCTGATCGACGAGCGGCCCGAAGAAGTCACCGACATGCAGCGCTCGGTCAAGGGCGAGGTGATTTCCTCGACTTTCGACGAACCGGCGGCGCGTCACGTACAGGTCGCCGAAATGGTGATCGAGAAGGCCAAACGCCTGGTCGAGCACGGCCGCGACGTGGTGATCCTGCTCGATTCGATCACCCGCCTGGGCCGCGCCTACAACACGGTGGTTCCGTCGTCCGGCAAGGTGCTCACAGGCGGCGTCGATGCCAACGCGCTGCAGCGGCCCAAACGCTTCTTCGGCGCGGCGCGCAACATCGAGGAGGGCGGCTCGCTCACCATCATCGCCACCGCGCTGATCGATACCGGCAGCCGCATGGACGAAGTGATTTTCGAAGAGTTCAAGGGCACCGGTAACTCCGAACTGATCCTCGACCGCAAGGTGGCCGACAAACGCACCTTCCCGGCCATGGACATCACGCGCTCCGGCACTCGCAAGGAAGAGCTGCTCACGCCGCCCGACGTGCTCAAGAAAATGTACGTCTTGCGCCGCATCCTCAACCCGATGGGCACCATGGATGCGATCGACTTCCTGCTCGACAAGCTGCGCAACACGAAGGGCAACGGCGAGTTCTTCGAGTCGATGAATACGTAATCGTCATCGCGAGCGTAGCGAAGCGATCCAGGGCAACGCGCGCCCGCAGGTATTTTCTGGATTGCTTCGTCGCTACGCTCCTTGCAATGACCGTGCGAGATCACGCGCTACGCATCGTTCTGATCGCTTTGGCGACTTCCTCCGCCCCCGTCACCGGGAGCGAGCAGGTTTCCCCCACACAGACGAATGCCGCTCCGCCGGTTGGTGCCGCCGCGATCTTGGCGTGAGCGGGATGCGCGGCGGGAAGTGCCTCGGCTGACGGCGCGCGCAGCACGATGCGGTCCAGGAACGGCAGCGCGAGCGCGGCGTGCACGAGCGGCTCGGTCTCGCTTCCCACGATGACGATCTCGGCCGCGCGCAGGCGTAAATCGAGCGCGTTGAGCAGCGAGGCGTGGCCGAACAGATTCTCGGCGGCGCTCGGGAGAATGCCGTCGAACAGCCGGTCGGCTGCTTCGCGCCAGGCGTCGTCGCCACCGAGCAGCGCAAGGCGCACGAGGTTTTGTGCCGCGATGGCGTTCGGGTTCGGGATCGCGTCGTCCAACGTCGAGTGCGGCCGCACCACGAGGCCTTCGGCGTCGTCGGCGGTGAGAAAATAACCGCCGGTCTCCGCACTCCCGTAGTGCCGGTCTAACGCGCGCTGCCAGACGAGCGCTCGCTCGAGGTAGCCGCGCTCGCCTGTCGCCTCGTTGAGCGCCAGCGCCGCCTTGATCATGGCAGCGAAATCCGACGCGAGCCCGGGAAACAGCAGGCGCCCCTCGCGCCAGGAATGACCCAGGCGGTCGCCGCGCGTCATCTCGCCGGCGATGAACGCGAAGGCACGCTCGGCCATGGCGACCCAGCCGGGCTCACCCAACAGGGCGCCGGCGTTGGCGAGCGCCGCAATCATCAGCCCGTTCCAGTCCGCCAGCACCTTGTCGTCGAGGCCGGGGCGCACGCGCTGACCGCGGGCCGCGAGCAGCTTTTCGCGTAAGCCGGCGAGTCGTTGTTCCTGTTCTTTGCTGCGCCCCATGCTGCGCGGTAAGTCATTGATCCTGTTGAGAATACTGTGTCCTTCGAAATTGCCCTCCGGTGTGGCATCATAGGCCTCGGCGAAGAAAGTCCCGTCCTCGATTCCGAGCAATCGTATGATCTCGTCGTAGGACCAGACGTAGAACTTGCCCTCCTCGCCTTCCGAGTCGGCGTCAAGCGAGGCGCAGAACGCGCCTTGCCGCGTCGTCATCTCACGCGCCAGCCACGCGACCGTCTCGTGTGCGCGGGTGCGGAACAGTGGATGACCAGTACGGGCGTGCGCGAGCGCCAATAGCTCAAGCAGCTGGGCATTATCGTAGAGCATCTTTTCGAAGTGCGGCACGAGCCAACGCTCGTCGACCGAATAGCGCGAGAAGCCGCCCCCCAAGTGATCGTAAATGCCGCCCTGGCAAATGCGGTCGAGCGTGAGTTCGACGGGGTCGAACATGGCCGTCTCCCCGGTGCGCAAGCCCGCCCGCCAGAGCAACTCGAGCACCGAGCACTGGGGAAATTTCGGCGCGCCTTGCAGGCCGCCGTGGGTGCGGTCGATGAGCCGCGCAAACCGGCCCGCGATGCTGTCGAGTTCGGCGCGGCCGATCACGACCTTGCCTTGCGGCCGCGCGCGTTCCGACAGGCGGCCGATCAGCGACTGCCGGGCCTGGTCGATGCGATCGGGTTCCTCTCGGAACACCCGCGCGATCTCGCGCAACACGTCGGTGAAAGCGGGGCGCCCGTAGCGCGATGTCTTGGGGAAATAGGTGCCGCCCCACACCGGCTCGCCCGCCGGCGTGAGGAACATGGTCAGCGGCCAGCCGCCTTGCTCGCCGATGAGATGCAGCGCCGACATGTAGATCTGATCGATGTCCGGGCGCTCCTCGCGATCGACTTTGATGTTCACGAACAGCTCGTTCATCACCGCGGCGACGCCCTCGTCCTCGAAGCTCTCGTGCGCCATGACGTGGCACCAGTGGCAGGCGGCGTAGCCGACCGACAGCAGGATCGGCTTGCCGGTGCGGGTGGCCTCAGCGAGGGCGTCCGGGCCCCACGGCCACCACGCGACCGGATTGTGCTGGTGCTGGAGCAGATAGGGGCTCGTCTCGCCGGCAAGCCGGTTTCGGTGCAGGGTCTGGTCGGAAGTTGTAGGAGCGGACATCGGGAGGTTCCTGCTGGGCTGGCCCGTTTGCAGGATAACGCATGGCGACTGAAATACCGCCGGGGACTTAGAGAAATTCGACCCTGCCCGCTCACCAAGAAGTGAATAATAGTTCATTAACCATGACACGCGACCGCGACACCATCTTCGCGTTGTCCTCCGGACGGCCTCCGGTTGCCGTCGCCGTCATTCGCGTTTCGGGGCCGGCAGCACGGACAGCGGTCGAAACCCTTGCGGGGCGCGTGCCGGAGCCGCGCCGCGCCCGCTTCGCCACACTGCGCGATCGACCCGGCGGCGACGTACTCGATCCCGCCGTCGTGCTGTGGTTCCCCGGCCCCCACAGCGAGACCGGCCAGGACGTGGCCGAATTTCAGGTGCATGGCGGCCGCGCCGTGATCACGGCGGTGCTCGCCGCGCTCGGGCGGATCGAGGGCCTGCGTCCGGCCGAGCCGGGCGAATTCACCCGCCGGGCGTTTGAAAACGGGCGCCTCGATCTCACCGCGGTCGAGGGGTTGGCCGATCTCATCTATGCCGAGACCGAAGCGCAACGGCGCCAGGCGTACCGGCAGCTCGCCGGAACCCTGGGCAAACGCGCCGAGGCGTGGCGCGCTCAGCTCATCGAGGCACAGGCGCTGGTCGAGGCGGGGATCGACTTCTCCGATGAGGGCGATGTGCCCGAGAAGTTGCTCGGCCCGGCGCTCGCGACCGCGCGGGCCCTGCGAGAAGAGATCGCGGCTGCACTTGCCGACGAGAACCGGGGCGAGCGCCTGCGCGAGGGCTTGATGGTCGCCATCGCGGGTCCGCCCAACGCCGGCAAGTCGAGCCTTCTGAATCGTCTGGCCCAGCGTGACGTGGCCATCGTCACGCCGCACGCGGGAACGACCCGCGATGTCATCGAGGTGCACCTCGACCTGGGCAGCTACCCTGTCACGCTGCTTGACACCGCAGGGATCCGCGAAAGCCAGGACCCCGTCGAGATCGAAGGGGTGCGGCGCGCGCGGGAGCGGGCGGAGGCGGCTGACCTCGTGCTCTGGGTGACTGAGGAGGGCGTGGGCGCGCCGGTCCAAGACTCTGGCCAAGCCGAGGTCTGGCAGGTACGCAACAAAATCGACTTGGCTGATGCTCAGGCAGTCCCGTCGTCGTCAGGGAAGGGGCTCCGGATATCCGCCCTTACCGGCGCCGGCGTGCCGGAGCTGATCGCGGCGCTGGCGCGTCATGCCGAGGCAACGCTGGCAGGCGCTGAGGCTAGCTTGGTGACCCGCGAGCGCCATCGCGTGGCGTTGCGGAAGGTCGTTGAGGCACTTGACCGGGCGCTCGCCGAAGGGTCCGGCGGCCGCGAGGACATCGTCGCGGAGGAGCTGCGCCTCGCGGCGCGCGAACTCGGCCGTCTCACCGGCCGCGTCGACGTCGAGGACATCCTCGACGTCATCTTCCGTGACTTCTGCGTCGGAAAGTGAGGCCCGTGTTTCACGTGAAACAGCGCGCTTTGACCCTCCGATTCGGCTCCGATAAAAACGGCGCATGCCCATGGGATCGAACGAGTCGCGCTTCGATGTGATCGTCATCGGCGGCGGCCACGCCGGCTGCGAGGCTGCGGCGGCCGCCGCCCGCATGGGGGCCGCCACCGCGCTGGTGACGCATCGGTTCGCCACGGTGGGCGCGATGTCGTGCAATCCAGCGATCGGCGGCCTCGGCAAGGGTCATTTGGTCCGCGAGATCGACGCGCTCGACGGCCTTATGGGGTGGGTGGCGGACGAGGGCGGCATCCAGTTCCGGGTGCTCAACCGCCGCAAGGGGCCGGCGGTGCGCGGCCCGCGTGCCCAGGCGGACCGCAAGCTCTACGCCGCGGCCATGCAGCGCGCCGTTCTCGCCACGCCCGGGCTGGCGGTCATCGAGGGCGAGGCGGAGGATCTCATCATCGCCGACGGCCGTGCATCGGGCGTACGGCTGACGGATGGGCGCACGCTGACGGCCGGCGCGGTCGTGGTGACGACCGGCACCTTCCTGCGCGGGCTTATCCACATCGGCGAGGAGCAGACGCCGGCCGGGCGGGTCGGGGAGGCGCCTTCCGTGGGCCTGTCGCACACTTTCGAGCGGCTCGGCTTCGCGCTCGGCCGGCTCAAGACCGGGACCCCGCCACGGCTCGACGGGCGCACCATCGACTGGGGTGCGCTGGAAATGCAGCCGGGCGACGATCCGCCAGAGCCGTTCTCGCTGCTCACGGGGCAGATCGCGAACCCGCAGGTCTGCTGCGCGATCACGCGCACGACCGAGGCTACCCACGCGGTCATTCGCCAGAACGTCAACCGCTCGCCGATGTATTCCGGGCAGATCCAGAGCCGCGGCCCGCGCTACTGCCCGTCGATCGAAGACAAGATCGTGCGCTTCGGCGACCGGGACGGGCACCAGATCTTCCTTGAGCCGGAAGGCCTCGACGATCCGACCGTCTACCCGAACGGTATTTCCACGTCGCTCCCCCGCGAGGTGCAGGTGGCGTTGGTGGCGACGATTCCGGGGCTGGAGCGGGCGGAGGTGCTCCGGCCCGGCTACGCCATCGAATATGACTACGTCGATCCACGCGAGCTGACGCCGGCGCTCGAAACCAAGCGGCTTCCCGGCCTGTTCCTGGCCGGTCAGATCAACGGCACGACCGGCTACGAGGAGGCGGGCGGCCAGGGCTTGGTCGCGGGCCTCAACGCGGCCGCGCGGGCAGGGGACGCGGACGCCATCATCTTCGATCGCGCGGAGGGTTACCTGGGCGTGATGATCGACGACCTCGTGACCCGCGGGGTCACCGAGCCCTACCGCATGTTTACGTCCCGCGCCGAATATCGGCTCACATTGCGCGCCGACAATGCCGATCAGCGCCTGACGGGGAAGGGGATCGCGATCGGGTGCGTGGGTCCGGAGCGGGCGCGCCTGCATGCCAGGCGGATGGCGGCCCTCGACGAGGCCCGGCGCATGGCACGCGCGCTCACCACCACGCCCAAGGAAGCGGAGCGGCACGGTATCGCGCTCAAGCGCGACGGACACCGCCGCACGGCGTTCGAGCTGCTTGCGCATCCCGGCATCGGGATTGCCGAACTTGAACGCGTGTGGCCCGAGCTGGGAGCCTTCGAACCGAAGATCGCCGAGCAGCTGGAGATCGACGCCAAATACGCGGTCTACCTCGACCGCCAAGCCGCCGATGTGGCCGCCTATCGGCGCGACGAAACCCTCGAACTGCCGTCCGGCCTCGATTACGGCGACCTGCCCGGCCTTTCGATGGAAGTGCGCCAGAAGCTCGCGGCGATCCGCCCGCGCACTCTTGGCCAAGCGGGCCGTATCGACGGCGTCACGCCAGCGGCGCTCACCTTGCTGGCGGCTCACCTCCGCCGTAAGGGACGCTCGCGCGGTCATCGGTCAGCGGAGGCCGCGGCCTCATAACACCCGTGAGTCGGCCCTCTCCTCGCGGTGATGTAACGGCGGCCCTTGCCGCCGATCGCGAAGCCGCCCTCACCGTCGTTCCTGTTTCACGTGAAACGCTCGCCCGGCTCGACCGCTTCGTTGGGACGCTTCTGGCGTGGCAGCAGCGAATCAATCTGATCGCGCCCGCAACCATCCGCGCGGTCTGGACCCGGCACGTCGCCGATTCGCTCCAGCTGCTGCCGCTCGCTCCAAGCGCGCGCGTATGGCTTGATCTCGGCTCCGGCGCTGGATTTCCCGGCTTGGCGCTTGCCTGCGCACTCGCTGAAACGCCCGGTGCGCGTGTCCACCTCGTGGAAAGCACTGGCAAAAAGGCCGCGTTCCTGCGCGAGGCCATTCGCCTCACCGGCGCGCCGGCGATTGTGCATCAGGCGCGAATCGAGCAAATGGGAACGAAGCTCGATGGCAAGATCGAAATCGTCACCGCGCGGGCGCTGGCTCCGCTTACTGAACTGCTCGCCCTGGCCGCGCCATGGATGAAAAGAGGTGCACAAGCTCTCTTTCCTAAGGGACAAGATGTAGGGGCTGAATTGACCGAAGCCTCTAAATATTGGAACATCGAGGCGGTATTAGTTCCGAGCAAAACCGACCCGCAGGCCCGCATCGTTTCGGTTGGCCAAGCCGAACGCCGCAACTCTGAGTAGCGCCAGTGCAAAACGAACCCATTTCCGCCGCGCTAATCCATGGCTCGCCCGCCCGCCGCGTCCTCGCCCTCGCCAACCAAAAGGGCGGCGTCGGCAAGACCACGACGGCGATCAACCTCGGCACCGCGCTCGCCGCCATCGGCGAACAGGTGCTGATCATCGATCTCGATCCGCAGGGCAACGCGTCCACTGGCCTCGGCATCGATCGCAAGAGCCGTCGGCGCTCCACCTATGACGTGCTGATCCGCGAAGCCTCGTTGCGTGACGCGATCCACGAAACCGCGGTGCCGCGGCTGCACATCGTGCCCTCGACCATGGACGTCTCGGGGCTCGAACTCGAGATCGCCCATGAGCGCGATCGCGCCTATCGTCGGCGTGACGCACTTACGGCGCTCGATCCCGCGTCCGCGGGCGTGCCTTACAGCTACGTCCTGGTCGATTGCCCGCCTTCGCTCAATCTCGTCACCGTCAATGCGATGGCGGCGGCGAACGCGATTCTCGTGCCGCTGCAATGCGAGTTCTTCGCGCTGGAAGGCTTGTCGCAGTTGCTCAAGACGGTCGAGCAGGTCAAGGCGACGCTCAATCCCGATCTGACAATCCACGGCATCGTGCTCACCATGTACGACGCGCGCAACAATCTCGCCGGCCAGGTGGTCGCGGACGTGCGCCAGTTCATGGGCGAAAAAGTCTACGAGACGGTGATCCCGCGCAACGTGCGCGTCTCGGAAGCGCCGTCCTACGGCAAGCCGGTGCTGCTCTACGATCTCAAATGCAACGGCAGCCAGGCCTATCTTCGGCTCGCGTCGGAAATCATTCAGCGCGAGAAGTCGCTGCGGGCGGCTTAGAGCATGATCCCGAAAAGTGGGTACCGGTTTTCGGAAAAGATCATGCTCCAGAAGAGTATGTTTGTTTGTTGGAAAATGCAGGAGCCGGAATGGCATTGAGTGCGGGCGCGGGAGAGGACCTAATGGCAGAAGAGGCAAGGTCGCGACTGGGGCGTGGGCTGGCCGCGCTCATCGGCGACGTAGGCGAAGAATCCGCCGTGCTCGAGCGCACGCGCA